>JAJGAH010000089.1 GCA_020844525.1 Eubacterium sp. | reverse complement strand
TGACGAAAGGTCGGGGCATGCACGTCAAAGGCAACTGCCAGATAATCCGGTTTTTCCTCATCAAGAATCTTCAGCATGATATTCAGAAATCCCAGGACCGCGTTTGTGTGTCTGCCCTCTGCGTTTGTGAGGTCCGGAAGTGCGTAAAATGCGCGGTTCATCATGCTGTGTCCGTCAATGATCAGAATTTTTTCGCTCAAGGTGGCTCTCCTTACTTATTCTCAGGATATCAGGGGCAAAGAGTAAGTGCTTTAGAAAACTTTTTGCCCTGATATCATTCTTATCCTGATATCATTCTTATTCAGAATACTTCGTGTCCAAAAAAGTATGAATTTCTGCTTGTTTTCTAAAATCCCGCGGATCGGAAGAGATCGGCTATGACCTCTGATATGCCAAATACATCCGTAAGGTCCAGGATCAGCAGGGCGGCAAGCAGCAGAATCAGCACAAAAATAACGACCCTCAGCTTTTTCATCCTGTGCTTGTGTACCAGCGCGGCAGTTTTTTCATTCAGGTCCTTCTGCAGCATCGGTTTCAGATTGAAGGAGCCATGCGGGTCCTCCTCGTTCAGATACTGCACAGTCAGGTCCACCATGAAATTGGTTTCCAGCTCATCGTGGCATTTATTGCAGTTATTGACATGGTTCAGGAAGGCGGCAAGGTCCTTATCAGAAAGACTTCCGGCAAGGTAGCGGGGAATCATGGACTCTGCTTCCCTGCAGGTGATTTTTCTGCTCTTGCTGATAAAATCAGAGGAATCCATTGCTTTTTTCTCCTTCCATTTTCTGTCTGCCCGTTAGCAGGTATTTTATTACACTTTCAGAGTCCGATTTCCCGAAGGAAACGGGAGGGATCTGTCCTCTTCTCATAGCGTTCCTTTACGAAGCAGAGGTGAAGATCCCGCCGTGCTCTCGTCATACCGACATAGAGCATACGCCTCTCCTCTTCCAGATCAGCATCGAGTACCGCTTTATGATAAGGGATAATGCCTTCGTTTACGTCAAGAATATAGACGGAATCATATTCCATTCCCTTGGAAGCATGCAGGGTGGACACCATGACACCGTGGTTCTCAGAGGCATTCCTGCTCTGCTGCCGTTCCAGCTTTTCGCGGTACTGCTCCATGGACTGCTTCCACTGATCGAATGTCTGGTAATTGCGTGCGCTTTCCGTCAGTTCATCAAGAATCTGCAGCAGCTCCTCCGAGGGAATATTCCGCTGCGCCGCATATTCCTTCACGTATGTCTCATATCCGATTTCGCTGCGGATGTAGTGCAGGGCTCCGTAAGGCGCCAGATGAGAAAGCATTCTGAGATTGGTCTCCAGCTCATCCATGCGGCGGACCATCCAGTCCTTGTCCTCATAATACTGGTAGAGGCTTTCATAGGTAACGACAGGGTCCATGAAGGCGCTTCTTGAAAAATAGCGGTTCGGCCGGTTGTAGATCCGGAGGAAATCACTTCTTCTGCCCCGTCGTTCCCTGCTCTGGGCCCCCAGCTCCATGTAGGCCAGAATGTCTCTGGCAATCCAGTGATCAAAGATACAGGGCATAGCATCACCCATCCGGAAGGGAATCTGATATGCCATCAGCTGCTCGACTGCCTCCCTGCAGCCCATATTCGTCCGGAACAGGACGGCTGTTTCTTCGTATTCTGCACCGTCTTCATGGGCCTGCCGGATCTGCCTGGCCATCTGCATGCATTCCTGCCTCGGATTGTCGAATACGGCGACAGATACCGGAGAACCGGAGGCCTTTGCGGCACTTATGTTCTTCGGAAAACGTCTGCGGTTATGCCGGATCAGATTCCCGGCTGCATGCAGGATCTCCGGAGTGCTCCGATAATTCTCTTCCAGAGCGATGACAGAGGCGTTCCGATAAGCCTTGGGGAAATTCAGCATGAGGTCCGGACTTGCGCCGCGGAAGCGGTAGATGGACTGATCATCGTCTCCTACAATGAACAGGTTGTTTTCCGGCAGGGCCAGAAGCCGGACCACCTCATACTGCAGTGGGCTGATGTCCTGAAATTCATCGACGAGAATGTAGGCGAATTTCTGCTGCCAGCGTTTTAATATATCCGGATGCTCTGTGAGAAGTGCGTGGCATCTGGTGATGATGTCATCAAAATCCAGCATGCAGTTCTCTCTCTTCCAGTCTTCATAGGCCCGGAACACGCGCCGGAAGGCATCTGCGGAAATGACACCGGAATAGAAATGGTTTACATCCATACGGCTTCCCTTGACCATACTGATTTCTTTTGCCACCGAGGCGGGAAGGTCGGCTTCCTGAGACTGCGGGCAGGTATGATCCAGAATCTCCCGCAGCAGCTGCAGCTTTCTGGTGTCAGCGAGAATATTGCTGCCGTTAATGCGGTAGGTATTTTTCAGAATACCGTAAAAAATGCCATGGAAGGTCCCGAAGGTCACTCCGCTTGACGAATTTCCGGCTATTTTTAAAAATCTCTCCTTCATCTCCGTTGCGGCAGCCCTGGTAAAGGTGACAACCAGAATGGAGGAGGGAGAGATTCCGTTTTTAATCAGCTGCACAGTACGGCCTGTAATGACGGCAGTCTTGCCGGAACCAGGTCCGGCAAGCACCAGCATAGGCCCCTTTCCGTGGGCAACTGCTTTTTGTTGTGAAGGATTGTACTGCATCAGCCTAATTTCTGCAGAGCAGCCTTGATGCGGGCAATCGTTTCTTCCCTGCCAAGAACCTCCATCAGACCTGTGGCTCCGGCCGGCGTTGCCTGCTTTCCGGAAACAGCGGTGCGGAGCGGCCACATGACAGTGTTTACCTTGTATGATTTTTCTGCAGCATAGGATTTCAGAATAGCAAACAGCGTGTCATTGTCAAATTGCTCTGCGGATTCCAGAAGCGGGAGCGTCTCATTCAGGATGGTGCGGGACGTCTCGATTGTGCTCTTGGATTTTTTGTGGTTATAGAGGTCCACATCATAATCCGGAACAGCATTAAAGAAGTCTACCTGTTCTTCGATGTCCGGGAAAATCTGGATACGCGGCTGCACCATATCGGAAATTTTTCTGAGGTCGTAGGGACCGGAGACATATTTTTGCAGCCAGGGCTTTGCCAGCTGATAGAATGCGTCCGCATCCAGTGCCCGGATATATTCCCCATTCATCCAGCGCAGCTTCGTCATGTCAAACACCGCCGGGGACTTGTTGATATGGTGATAGTCAAAAATCTTTACAAGTTCCGGAAGTGAATAAATCTCCCGATCTGTTGCCGGGCTCCAGCCGAGGAGCGCAACAAAGTTGACGACTGCCTCCTTCAGATAGCCCTGATCGATGAGATCCTCAAAGGATGAATGACCGGAACGCTTGGAGAGCTTCTGGCCCTCCTCGTTTGTAATCAGCGGGCAGTGTACATATACAGGGACATCCCAGCCAAAGGCTTCATAGATTCTGTTGTATTTGGGTGTCGAGGAAAGATACTCATTTCCACGGACAACATGGGTGACGCCCATCAGATGATCATCGACTACGTTTGCGAAATTGTAGGTCGGGTATCCGTCTGACTTGATCAGGATCAGATCGTCCAGCTCTGCGTTTTCAACTGTGATGGACCCGTAAATTTCATCATGGAATGTCGTGGTTCCCTCTGTGGGCATATTGAAACGGATGACGTGGGGAACACCGGCATCCAGCTTTGCCTGGATTTCCTCTTTGGAAAGATGGAGACAGTGCTTGTCATATGCTGAAATTTCTTTGCCGCCAACAGTGCGTTTCAGGCCCTCCAGCCGTTCCTTTGTGCAGAAGCAGTAATACGCGTCTCCCTGCGCAATCAGCTGCTCGGCATATTTCTGATAAATACCGAGCTTGCAGCGCTCACTCTGTATATAGGGCCCGACACCACCATCCTTGTCCGGTCCCTCATCATGGTCCAGACCGGTGTCCTCCAGCGTCTGATAGATGATATCCAGCGCCTCAGGTACAAAGCGCTCCTGGTCGGTATCCTCTATACGAAGCATGAATTTACCGCCTGCATGCCTGGCGATCAGGTATGAATAAAGTGCGGTACGAAGGTTGCCTACATGCATGCGGCCAGTAGGGCTGGGCGCGAATCTGGTTTTTACTGTTGTCATTCTTAAAATCTCCTTAGTCTCTGTTATCTGATTCTGTTCTCCGAATATCATGTCCTGCTAATCCACATGTTTTGCCTGGGGATATGCCTCGTGCATGATTTTGGAAATATTGCCGATGCATACACAGTCAGCTGCCTCATCGGAGTAATGATCGGTAGTGTTGACCAGACAGATCCTGTCACCGGTGAAATACTTCGCCATCGAACCCAGACGGGACTGGAGATCGGCACCGATCACGAGCAGGATGTCAGCGGAGCTGATCAGCTCAATGGCACGGTTCATGGTGCGGCTGTCCAGCATTTCTCCTGAAAGGGCGATGCCCGGATGTATCAGCGTGCCGCATTTCTCACACAAGGGAAGCGGGCGATGCGTGAGGATGTAGTCCGCATCGTAGATTCTTCCGCAGTGGGGGCAGAAATTACGGTCAATGTTCCCGTACAGATGAATAACATTGTGACATCCTGCACGTTTTGAGAGGTCAAAAAAGCCCCTTGTCACAATGCCACGGAGTTTTCCATCATCCTCCATCCGTTTCAGGCAGAAATTAACCTCATCAGGCTCTCCGCGCCTTTTCAGTATTTCCTCCCGGTAGAACTCATAGAAGACTTCCGGCCGGTTGTTGTAGAATGTGCTGTTTACAATTTCGCTGGGAGAGCGTCCGTACCGCACTTCAACATCGTAGCTGAAATCCTCACGATACAGGTCGCACCCCTGTTCAGCTGCCGGTCCTCGTCCGAGAAGGCACACGATATTTCTGCCGTTTTGCAGAATGCTTTTCAAGTAACCGACGCTCATGACAAACGCCCCCTTTTACGATTCGCTGGTCTTGATTCCCTTTGACTGCAGGTAGTCAATGACTTTGCCAACGGTCGTAAGCCCTTCCATATCCTCTGCGGGAATTTCAATGTCGTACTGCTCTTCCAGAGTCGTCAGGAGTTCAAAGAGGTCCAGGGAATCAGCGTCCAGGTCGTCCTTGAAATTGGAATCCAGTGTGATTTCATTTTCATCAATATCCAGCTGTTCGGACAGGATTTTTTTCATTTTTTCGAGCATTTCAGTTACCTCTCTCAATTATATTTTTTTGGTACTCCATAGAGTATTATGATCTTGTTGTATATATATCATAAGTTTATTCCGGAGCTATGTATGAAGACCTTAAGATCTTGTTACAGATGATTTGCTTTCCGGGAATGCCTTCTGAAAACGTCTGACTTCATCCGTCTCATTGTTCCGAATACTTCTCGCGACATTCAGCGCAATGCCCATCTCCAGCATGATGAACAGCACAGAAGTACCTCCATAGCTGACGAAGGGCAGCGTAACACCGGTTGTGGGGATCACATTCAGAACGACGGCGATATTCAGGATGACCTGCAATGAAATATGAATAAAAATACCGCTGACAATCAATGTGCCATACAGGTCCGGTGCGTTCTGTGCGATTACAAACAGGCGGTACAGCATGTATCCGAACAGGAGCATAAGAAGGAGGGCGCCGAACAGGCCGAGCTCCTCACAGATGATCGCGAAGATCATATCGTTTTGCGCTTCCGGAATAATCGAAAGCTTCTGCACACTGTTTCCCAGCCCCTTGCCGAAGAATCCGCCGGAGCCGATTGCATACAGGCCCTGCAGGACCTGGTAACTTTCAGAACTCAGGTTCTCTTCAGGATGAAGCCAGGCCAGGATACGACGCAGCCGGAAGCTCGTGCTGGTGGAGACATACTGGTTCAGCAGGATCAGCGCAACTATTATAAATGCGGCGGCAATCAGGGCAATGATAATAAAGGGTCTGGTCTTCGGATGGGCCAGAAAAATAATGCCGATGACAATGCCGGCGATAATGATCGCTGTACTCAGATTATCTGTCAGAAGATATGCGCCCGCTGCCTGGGCACCACCGAAAACCAAAAGCCAGAATACTGCCTTCCAGGAGTTCAGATTTCTGCCCATCAGCATAATCATGTAGGGCATAAATACAATGATCGCGATTTTGGCAATTTCGGCGGGCTGAAACTGGATCCCGATTTTCAGCCATCTGCGGGCACCATTTACTGTGACGCCAAAGGGGCTGAATCGCACCATGGCCATCAAAATCATTGATAGTACATAGATGGCCGGTGCCAGCCGTATCCAGAGATGATAGTTGATCTTTGAGACAACCAGGGCAACGATGATGGACAACGCACTGAAAAACGCCTGCCGGTTGAAGTAATACATGTCGTTGTTGATCAGTGGATCATTCTTTGCTTCATAGGCGCTGGCACTGTACAGCATGACCAGACCAAAACAGATCAGAATAATAATGACGGCCAGGAGGCTGTAATCAAAATATCCCGGGTCTTTTTTTCTTGTCCGGGACTTGGATGCCGCATGATTGCGTGCACGGGAACTGTTGTCCTGTGCAGATATGCTGGATATCTTCTGATTCTTATTACGGGATTGATAATATGTTTTATGATCCTTACCAGATGTTCTTCTTCCGGGAAAGGGCATTGGAATCATTCTCTCCTTTGTGATCCGGATTTTTCATTTCCGGCCCATCTTTTAGCAAAGTATAGCACATGCAGGTTGAATAAGCAAAAAGAAAAGAAGCAGTTCAGCCCTGTGGAGCCTGACCGCTTCTTTTGCTTTAAACATACATATTCCTGGAACTGAGCACATGCGATTTATCCTTTCAGGACAAACCTCCATCTGCCTTGTGTCCGGAATTAATCCTCTACATACGGAAGGATTGCCAGATGTCTTGCGCGCTTGATTGCAGAGGTGATTGCTCTCTGATGCTTTGCGCAGTTTCCGGTGACACGTCTGGGAAGGATTTTTCCTCTCTCAGAGATGAATCTTCTCAGTTTTGCGGCATCCTTATAATCAATGACATTATCCTTGCCGCAGAAGATGCAGACTTTTCTTCTCCTGCGCTGAACTCTTCTTCTGGCCGGAGCTTCAGATCTTGCCGGTCTCTCGTTTGTTGTTGCAGTTGTTGTATTTTCTACTTCTGCCATTACTTTATCCTCCTTATTCAAATAACAAAATTACTCTTCGTCTGTGCGAACGATCAGATAGCGAAGTACATTGTCCATGATACGGCAATGTCTCTCGATCTCAGCCGGTGCGGTTACCGGTGCCTCAAACGGGATAAAGTAATAATAGCCTTCTGTTTCCTTCTGGATCTCGTAAGCGAGCTTCTTCTTTCCCCACTCCTCGATCTCTCCGATGGTTCCCTCATAGCGGGTGATGTAACCTTTTGCCTTTTCAAGGACAGCAGTTCTGGTTTCCTCATCCGGCTTTGCACTGATTACCAGTGCCAGTTCATACTTATGCATTCTGTTTCTCCCTTCTGGACATTAATGGCCTTCTGCTTATGCAGGAGACAAGGTGTAAGAAATGATCTCACGAACTGCAATTCTAACATAAGGCGTGATTCTTGTAAAGCATTTTTTCAACATGACTTTAGACAAATGCAGAAATCTGACCCTTTGCATTCTGTTTCTTCTTTTATATAATAATGCGGAATAAATATGCCTGTGCACAGGATTGCAGCGTCCGGGCGGAATTCGAGGAAGTGCATGAAAGAAATGAACAGAAAAGCATTGCAGGGTCCGAACAATATTACAAGGGCCCTCATTGATGCATCGGTTGACCGGGGACTTCGTGAAATTGAGGAGGACCCGAAGCGAAGCATCCGAAAGCTGACCGATATGGGACGGATGTTCAGCAAGGGAAGGTTCATGGATGAGGTCCTGAGTATTGTCCAGGACCTGCTGCGCAATGATGACAGCCCGTATTATGAGACGATTGAAAAAATCCTGCGCAATACCGATCGGAAGAACCTGAAGGATTTCGGTATCAGCTTTGGGTACAGCGGACTGACCTATGGCGGAAAGGTGATACGGGAAAATGACCATTCCCTGTCCTACCAGGTCCCATGGGCGCTGTGTCTGCGGATCAATCCGACATTAAAGGGCAGTCTCTCCGTGAGTGAGGTGTCCAGCTGCGTCCGTCAGGGCAAGGCCATGGGCATTTACTGCTATTTCATCCGGCTGTCCGGCTCTGTTTCCTGCCTTGGCAGATTGATGGAGGTTGTCAGACAGAACCCGGAATGTGCTTTTATTGCGCTGTTTCCGGATGAACGCCTTAATACGGCACAGATTGCGGGTATCAAGGAATGCAGTAACAGCCTGGTGATGTTTTGCAGTAAGGGAACAAATTCACAGTCTAATATAGAAGCAGTGAAACGGGACAAGATCCTCTATGGTGTATATG
>JAJGAH010000088.1 GCA_020844525.1 Eubacterium sp. | reverse complement strand
GGCTTTATTGCCATTATCGAAATTCATATTCTTCAGCTCTTCCAGCGTGAAATCCTTTACCCACCCTTTTCTGTTGGAAGTGCGGTCGATGGTTTCATCGTGGCAGACCACAATCTGATTGTCCCTTGTCAGCTGTACATCGAGCTCTACGCCGTCCGCTCCTATATCTGCTGCAAGCTGAAAAGCCTCCAGCGTGTTCTCTGGCGCATATCCACTTGCCCCTCTGTGTGCCCATACATAAGGTGAATGCATCATAATCCTCCATTTTCTTTGCAGATCTGTTCACAGGATGTCCCATCTGGCTGCCTCTGCAATTGTGCGCACCAGCTGTATGTCATATAAAAAGCCGCGGTATAATACAGACAGATACCGCAGTTCTCACTATTGTAACCCAGAACATCCAGCCGTATCAATATTTCTAAATAAACTCCATCTGATTACAATGTAAAATTCCTGCAATAACCCTGCTATGTATAAAATGCAATAATCCTGCATTGTATAAAATATGAAATACAGGTCATTTCACGTATTTATTGTGTATCTCCGCCATTTGAAGCCTTCGTATCCGCGGCATTTGCTTTTTCTGCATTTGATTTTGCCCAGAAATTCACGGGTTCATAATCCTGCAGACGCGCAAGAAATCCGTGCGCAGCAAGCTCATCCTGAATGATATCCAGTGTATGTTCCTTGTCTGCTGTCACTGTATGGTAGTGATATCCATCGGTAATATTGGACAGCGGAGAGCTCTTGCCGCTGGAAATTTCTTCCTGGTACCGTTTCACGTCAAGCCTGGAACGGATGTTCATGGGGGCCCGGATAATCCCATACACCCGATGATATACAAAGACATCCTCAATCCGTCCTCCGCAGTCCACGATCAGATTCATCTCATCACATGCCTGTTCCGGCGTGTGCTGGACTTTATATACACGGCTGAATGCTTCCTGGCCTGAAGGTGTCAGTACATATCCGCGGGCCGCAGAAAGGATCGGAATCCCCTCCGCTCTCAGAAGTGCAATATCCTGAACAATTACCTGCCTGCTTACCGAAAACTTTTTTGCGAGTGTTCCTCCGGAAACCTGCCGGCTGCTGTTCTTCAGTATTTTTAATATTTCCTGGCGGCGTTCATCACCTGTCAATCAATCTCACCTGCCCTGACATTAATTTTGTATTATCGGATTTTCCGCAAATTCAGTACTTTTCCTTTGTACTTTCCGCTTGTCGGAATCATCAGGATAAAAAAACGCTTCAGCAAATTCAGAATCGGCTTCCGGTTCTGATTTACTCTTTCTCTATAGTTTACACCAGAATCTGATACCGGTGCAATGATATTCCCCGGGTATGACGGCATTCTGCAACTTGTACTTTCTCGGGTGGTATGCTATGTTAACATTGTTTTTGGCAAAAACAGGTACGGAATCATATGGTTCAGCGGAAGAATCATAACGACTCCATCATTCTGAAGGAGGCGCAGTTGGTTTTGAAGAGGAGAACAGAAAAGATAAATCAGCAAGCGGAAGACAGGGAATTTTTTCTGGAATGTGAAAAGCACTGGGTGTTCTGGTCATTGATTCTGGTTGGCGGCTTTTATGGAGCATATACCTTCATGGTGCGGGGAGGCGTTTTCTGCAATGCCCAGACGGCCAATGTCGTGCTGCTGTCCATGGCTATTGGAAGCAGGGACTGGAGCAAAGCCCTATATCTCCTGATCCCCATCTCTGCGTATTTCATGGGGGCTATACTTTCAGAGATTCTGGCGAAAAAGGTAAAGCAGTTCCGCATATTGCGATGGGATACCATACTTGTAGGACTTGAAATTCCGATGGTACTGTTTCTGGGTGCGCTTCCAGCCAGTGCACCGGACCAGATCTGTCAGGTAATGCTGAACTTTATCTGCTCCATGCAGTTCAATACCTTCCGGCAGAATGAAGGAATTCCAATGGCTACGACCTTTGTCACCAATCACATCCGGCAGACAGGCAGTAACCTGGTCAAGGCAGTCAGGGACAAGGATCCGAAGGCAAGCCTGCGCTGGAAAATGCATGGGTCCATGATTCTGGTTTTTCTGCTTGGCGGGTTAGTTTCCACGCTTCTCTGTGAAAAGCTCTCCGTTCGGGCAATCTGGGGAATTGTTCCTGTGCTTCTCTATACGTTTATCCGGCTGATGATCGCAGATATGACCTATGAAAAGGATTTGCTGGGAAAGGTACCGAGAGGACACTCATAATTATTGGCAGCTTAATGTGAACAGGGAGGTCTTTTATTGAAGCAGCATGGAACACGGGAAATTAATATGCTGGAAGGCGGTATCTTTCATAAGCTTTGCGCGATTGCAATCCCCATCTGCCTTTCAAGTATTCTGCAGCAGCTGTTTAATGCATCTGATACCGCAGTTGTCGGAAATTTTTCCTCCAGCCAGGCAATGGCTGCTGTCGGGGCAAATGCACCCGTCATCAATGTGATTGTTACGCTGTTCACCGGTCTGTCCATTGGCTCCAATGTCATGCTGTCCGGATTCATTGGCTCCGGCAAGAGAGACCGGGTGAATGAGGCCATGCACACCAGCTTTATGGTCGCACTCGTAAGCGGTTTTATCATGCTTGCACTCGGACAGTTCATTGCTGCACCGGTACTCCGGCTTCTTGATACGCCGCAGGAGGTCATGGGCATGGCAGTTACCTACCTCCGGATTTACTTTCTTGGCATGCCGTTCCTGATGATCTATGACTTTGGCAGTGCTGTGCTGCGGTCCATAGGTGATACAAAGCGGCCGCTGATCTTTCTGACATGTTCGGGCATTTTGAACGTCTGTCTCAACCTTTTCTTTGTGATTGTGCTGCACAGGAACGCGGATGGTGTTGCAATTGCAACGACAATCAGCAACGGTGTCAGCGCGGCACTTATTTTTCACGCTCTGCTGAAGGAAAGGGGCATGCTTCACCTTGATATCCGCAAGCTTTCGATCCGCCCTGTCTATCTGAAGAGAATTCTGTGGATCGGAGGCCCGGCCGGTCTGCAGGGCATGATTTTCTCCATATCAAATGTCGTCATTCAGGCAGCCATCAACAAATTCGGATCAGCCTGTATCGCAGGCAATTCCGCCGCTCTGAACTTTGAATACATCAGCTATTTTATTGTAAATGGTTTCTCACAGGCAGTCATGACCTTTATCAGTCAGAATTATGCTGCCGGGAAATACAGCCGCTGCCGCAGGACAACTAGAATTGCAATGGCATGCGCAGTTGGATTTTGTGCCATTGTAGCGGTGAGCTTTTTTCTGCTGCGCCATCAGCTCCTGGCGCTCTTTTCTCCCGATCCGAAGGTCGTCTATTATGCCTTCATCCGCATGACCTTCATTACGCTGCTGGAGCCAATGACGGCCACCTATGAGATTACGGGCGCATCGCTGCGCGGCATCGGCCACTCGCTTGCGCCCGCACTGATGACGCTCTTTGGAAGCTGTATTCTGCGTGTCATCTATATCTCAGCAATGCTCAGCCGTTTCACGGATTTCCGTCAGGTTGTCATCATCTATCCGATTACCTGGGCGATCACTGGCAGTGCTGTCACGCTGCTCTACTTCTTCGTGACTCACAGAGAATACAAAAAATCTTCGAATACATAAAATCTTCCTGACTGCCTGTCAGACAAATCATAGCGGCAGAACCATTTGTTTCATAGAGCGGAGCTTTTCCTCTGCTGCTTTCTCCGAAACATCCTCAGAATAAAAATACAGCTTCAGCTTGGGCTCCGTACCGGATGGACGCACAGCAAACCAGCTGCCATCCGTCCGGATGAATTTCATTGCATTCTGAGGCGGAATATCCTTCCATCCGTTTTTATAGTCAATTCTGATCCGGATGCCCCGCTTCGTCAGTTCATCATCCGACAGATTGCGGAATGTATCCATGATCTTTTGAATTTTCGCGGCTCCCTCCATTCCTTTTTCTACAATAGAAACCTGGTCTTCTTTAAAATATCCGTATTTCTCATATAAGGCATGCAGAACATCCCGCATATGCATTCCCCGTGCAGAGTAATATGCTGCCATCTCCAGAACCAGCATGCCGGCACAGATTCCATCCTTATCCCTCACTGCCTCCCCAGGGGCGCAGCCGATACTCTCCTCATAGCCGAAGAAATACTGAAAACCCTCCTTCTCAACCTCGGGAATTTTTCCACAGATATTCTTAAAACCGGTCAGCGTCTCAAACACATGGATCCCGTAATCCTCACAGATCTTTCTGCCAAAGTCTCCTGTGACAATTGATTTGATCATCGCCTGCTTACCGGTCAGTGTGCCCTTTTCTTTCCTGCTCGATGCCAGATAATAAATCAGAAGGGCTCCCGTCTGATTGCCATTCAGGAAACGATAGCTTCCATCCTCCATGCGGATCTCAACAGCCATCCGGTCTGAGTCCGGATCGGTTGCAATGAGCAGCTCAGCCTCTTCCTTTTGTCCGAGTTTTTCTGCATATGCAAAATTCTCCGGATTTTCCGGATTCGGGAACGGCACGGTTGTAAAGTCAGGATCAGGATTTTTCTGTTCCTTCACGATATGAAGATTCCGGAAACCTCTCTCCTCTGCCATCTGCATAAATGGCACAGAGCCCGCGCCATTCAGAGGTGTATATACAGCAGAAATATCCAGGTTCAGCTCACTGCCCGAATGCTGTGAAAGTGATTCCACATAATCCAGATATGCTCTGTCCATATCAGCAGAGAGCATGACAATTTTTCCGGAAGCCTGAGCCTGTTCCATCGCCATCCGTTGCGGTGCATCAAAATAATCCAGCTTCTCAATCTCCGTCTGCATCCCGTCTGAGACAGCTCCGGATATCTGTGCGCCATCCTCCCAGTATACTTTGTATCCATTGTATTCTCTTGGATTATGACTTGCTGTCATATTGATCCCGGAAATACAGCCAAGCTTCCGAAGCGCAAAGGAAAGCTCCGGAGTCGGCCGGAGTGACGGAAACAGGTATACCCGGATCCCGTTTCCTGCAAGAATTTCTGCCGCCTGCTCCGAAAACTCTCTGGAAAAGTGGCGGCAATCATAGGCAATGACAACGCCTCTTTCCGGATCTTTTTTCGTCGACAGAATGTAATTGGCAATGCCCTGCGTAGCCCGTCCAACGGTGAGACGGTTCATGCGGTTTGTACCCGCTCCACATATTCCACGGAGTCCCGCGGTTCCAAACTCGATGTCTCTGTAAAAACGGTCCGTTATCTCCTTCTCATCCCCCTTGATCTCTGCAAGCTCCTCCCGGAGGGGATCCGTCTCCGAGAGCCGGTTCATCCATTCCTTATATCTTTTCTCAGCATCCATATCGAAACCCTCCTATCCGATGATTTTCTTCGTATACTTGAATTATAACGATCTTTTGCATTACAAAAAAGGTCATATGACATCTGACCTCCAATAATGTGTCATCCGGAATCTGACCCCGTCCGCATTAATCCGTATTTCTTATTAGCAGCCGTGACCGGTGCAGAACATAATACCCGAACCCGGTCAGGTCTGCGAGGAACCAGCCGATAGGAATCGCCATCCAGATTCCAACTTCTCCTATAACAGGTGCCAGCATATAGGCCAGCACCACTCTGGTTCCAAGAGATATCACCGTCAGAACAAGCGATATGGCAGGCCTGTCAATTGCCCGGTATAGTCCGTACAGCAGAAACAGGCAGCCGATTCCGATATAAAATGCTCCTTCAATTCGAAGATACCGGACGCCGGACGCGATGACAGCCTTCTCCTCCGCCCGAATAAAGATCTTCATCAGCGGCTCAGCACCCATAACTACAAGAAGCGAAAGAATCACTGAAAATGCAGAGCTGATCACCAGTGCCGTACGGATTCCGCCCCGGAGTCTCTTCTCATTTCCCGCTCCGTAATTCTGACCCATGAAAATCGAAAATGCATTGCCGAAATCCTGTACCGGCAGGTAAGCGAAGGTATCAATTTTGACTGCTGCAGCGAAGGCTGCCATGGTTACCGCGCCGAAGCTGTCTACCAGTCTCTGCACAAGAAGGATGCCGAAATTCATGCACGACTGCTGCGCACATGTCAGAAAGGATTGATTCCAGATTTCCTTCATGATCATCCTGTCCGGATGCATGTGCCTGCGTTCCGGCAGAAACTGTCTCTCTCTCAGCAGGACATATAGAAAGATACCGACACCTGAGACATACTGCGCAATGACGGTTGCCTGCGCTGCCCCGGCAATCCCTAAATGCAGGCCAACAACAAACAAAAGGTCAAGAATGACATTCAGCACTGTCGATGCGCCAAGAAACAAAAGTGGTGTTACGGAATTGCCGACTGCGCGCAGGAGACAGGCAAAAAAATTATACAGAGAAGTCGCTATGATCCCCGCAAACACCCAGCCAAGATACACGCTCATAGACGAATAAATCTCCGAGGGAACGGAAAGGAAATGAAGTATGAGCCCCATCCCAGCATAGACGAGAATATTCATCAGAATGGTTATCGTCATAATTAGAAAAAATGCCTGTGCGACCGCCTTCTTCAGCGGCTCCAGGTCCTTCCTTCCGACACAGATCGAAAAATAGGCTCCGGCACCCATGGACAGTCCCAAAAAGACAGAGGTCAGAAATGTCATCAGCGAATATGCAGAACCGACTGCCGCGAGCGCTCCCTTTCCCAGCGCCTGACCGACAATCAATGTATCCGTGATATTGTAAAACTGCTGGAGAAGATCTCCCGCTATCATGGGAAGTGCGAACAGCACCACTCCCTTCGGTATGCTTCCATCCGTAAGATTCCGATTCATAGTTTCCACATTGTTCCTTTGCGTATTTTATCGATTACATATAGACACTATTATAGGCTGTTATATTTCTATATGCAATATTATCATTTCATATTGCCAAATTTTTTCTGAAATGGTATATTGCAGAAAAAGCCATAAATGGAGGAAGCCATGTTTCTGGACCAGCTGGACACATATGATCAGAAGATCATCCGCCTGTTAATCGAGAATTCCCGCTACACATATTCAGAGATCGGAGATAAACTGGGAATTTCAAGAGTTGCTGTCAAAAACCGGATTGCCGCTCTGGAAGAAAAGGGAATTATTGAAGAATATACAACGATTATAAACCCGCAGAAAATAGGAGGCTCCGTATCCTTCTATTTTGAGATCGATACAGAGCCTTCTGCGATTCAAGATGTGATACAAATTCTGAATGACTCACCGTTTGTTACTCAGATTTACCGGACAACCGGTGCCTGTCACCTGCACGTCCACGCCGTTTCCTCTTCTCAGGAGGAAATGGAAGCTTTTATCAATGATGTGATAGATCCCTTGCCCGGAATCATACGGATTACAACGAATGTCATTCTCTCCCGGATCAAGGACATGAAGGGGCTCCGGCTGTAGAACAGGGCCGCTTCTACTGAATACGGATGATTGTATAATGATCTGTATTTCCGATAGCCTTACCGCATTTCTCAAATAGTGGAAGCGTGCTCTTCGTGGTCGGGATGATGACATATTGGTAACCCATGATCTCCAGCGCATGCTGAACTGTACCATAATCAATATCAAGCTGTTCGCCAGCATTCCCGTTAACCAAAAGGTCCAGGAGAAGTTTCCACTGTCCGCTATTCTCATAGTCCTGTACCTCTGTGTTTCCAAAGGTCATATTGTTGAATCTGAGCTGATCGTCCTTGCTCAGCCCGGAATAAAAAGAAGCGTCATACGTTCTTAGTTCCATGTACACATTGTACCCATAAAGAACCATACAGCAGGCGTCTGCATTTTTAATATAATATATGTCACCGTTTTCTGTCTGAAATTTTGTCGAATTTGATTCTGGTCCGGCAGCAGCTGTGCTCTTGACAGAAGGCTGACCATTTTCCTCCTCATCCTGATGAAGAATCTCACAAATCTCTATGATGTCAGAGCTGATACCCAATTTGTTCTCTACCGTTTTCTCTCTAAGTGCAGCTTTAATATCGTTCTTTATTTCAGTTACAGGCTGAACTGTCATCTGAGCCAACAGGTCTTTGACACTTCCGACGAGCCCTTTCGTCCGGATTTCATTTTTTATGGCTTCTTTGAGGGCAGATTCACTCATTCTGTCCTGTCCTGCTCTGACAACGATGCCCGCATATGGATTTTCCAGCCGCACTGATGCAGTGGTTTCAAGTCCAGAGTAAGTCATTGGCAAAGCGCTGACCGCTTCCAGCATGATACAGATGGCAAGCAGCCCGGAAATAATGAATGATACAGTTTTCAGAATCTTGTCCTTTTGAATATGTGAAATAATCCAGGTGATAGCATATCCATATGTAAGTCCACACGGAATGATCCACATGTATCGGAAATATCGATTGACGATATCA
>JAJGAH010000087.1 GCA_020844525.1 Eubacterium sp. | reverse complement strand
TCCTTTGGCCAGATAGGACTCCACAGCGTGTGTCAGGGCATCCATACCTGTCGCCGCCGTCATTCCTGGCGGCATACCTGCCATCAATTCTGTATCCAGAATCGCAGCAACCGGAACGCCAGTAGAACTCATACATGCCATTTTCCTTTTCTGTGCTGTGTTTGTAATTACGAAATCCATGGTCGTTTCTGATCCTGTTCCCGCAGTCGTCGGGACTGCAATGACCGGAACCCCTGGTCTGCGGTTTTTATCCATACCCTCTAAAGAAACCACATCCCGATTCTCAGGATTATTTGCCAGAATGGAGACAGCTTCCGCAGTATCAATAACAGAGCCTCCGCCGACAGCGATCAGAAAATCCGCCTGGCTTGCTTCCCACGCTCTCAGTCCATCCAGGACATTCTCAATCGTAGGATTGGGTTTTATGTCTGAAAAGGTGGCATATGGGATATTCCCTGTATCCAGAACATTCCTGACCTTACCAGCAATCCCACAGGCTTCAATACCAGGATCCGTAACAAACAGGGCCCTTCTGAAATTTCTTTTTGTTACCTCAGTCAGGATATTTTCTCTGGCTCCGGCTCCAAAATAAGAGGTTCCAGTGAAAACCATTCGAAAACCTTTCACGCCTCTGCCTCCTCATCATCAGAACTGTAAAGAAGATTATTAATGTTTTTTCTGATCTGAATAAATTCCGGCGTGTCCTTCAGTCCCAGTTCTCTCTTATGCGGAAGTCTTACCTCAACATCCTTTATGACGCGTCCCGGTCTGGCAGACATGACATAAATTTTATTTGCAAGGAAAACAGCCTCATCAATATCATGTGTAATGAACACCACAGTAGGATGTTCCTGTTCCCAGATCTCACGAAGCAGCAGCTGCATCATTGCTTTTGTGTGGGGATCCAGCGCTCCAAATGGTTCATCCATCAGCAGAACCTCGGGCTGATTGGCCAGAGCTCTGGCAATGGCGACTCTCTGTTTCATTCCTCCGGAAAGCTCCTTTGGATACGCTTTGGCAAATTTCTGCAGCCCGATAATCTTCAAATAACGGTCTGCAATTTCCTGCTGCTGGTCCTTTGGCATTTTTTTCAGCTTCAGACCGAATTTGATATTGTCCTCCACAGACATCCAGGGAAAAAGTGTATAGGTCTGAAAAACCATTCCCCTGTCCGGTCCCGGTCCGGTAACCTGTCGGTCGTCAATAATGATTTTTCCCTTTGTAGGAAAATCCAGTCCGGCAAGCATACGAAGCAGTGTGGATTTACCACATCCGGACGGACCTACAATACAGCAGAAATCATTATCCTTTATGTCAATGCTTACCTGCTTCAGTGCCAAAGTCTGCTTTTTCCCGTCTGTATAAATCTTATCAATGTTATCTGCCATGATCTTGCTGCTGGCGACATGCGCTGTCAGCGGGCGTCCTGTATGATCATCCTGCAGTACCTGTTTTTGTGTCATAATCCTGTTCCTCCTCGGATATGCAGCATACGATCCAGTCCCTTTGTAAATTCCCTGCATTTCCCTGGTAAATACTTTTCAATGACCGGAAAGTACTCTGGCTTTATCAATCTGCCCATGGAAAAAGCTTTTTAATCGCCAATGCAAAAAGCCTGTCGGTCAGAAGGCCAAGAAGGCCGATGACCAGAATTCCGGAGAAGATACTTTGCGTATGCATAAATCTTTGTGCTCTCAGAATAGAATAACCAAGTCCTGAATTAGAAGCTACCAGCTCTGCAACAGTCAGATATGTCCAGCCCCATCCGATCATCATACGGAGTGTCAGCATCATTTTCGGAGCCATAGCCGGAATCAAAACCTTTGTGATGGTCGTCCAGCGGCCTGTCCCAAGCGTATAGGCAGAAGAAAGAAGATCATCCGAAACAGACATTGTGTCATCCGCAATCATCAATACCAGCTGGAAAAAACATCCGAGAAATACGATTACAATTTTGGCGGTTTCTCCAATTCCGCACCATACCATAACAAGTGGTACGAAGGCTGGTACAGGCATATAACGGATAAACTCACATATAGGAGCAATCACTGCTTCTGCTTTTTTGAAGCTTCCTGCAAGGATTCCAAGTGGAACTCCAAGCACTACAGAAAGCAAAAATCCCATCGTGACACGGTATACGCTGTAACCCATGTCCGTCCACAGTGATCCATCTATGGCCTTATCAATAAGGTCCTGAACAACCTTGACCGGTGATGGTAAAAATAACGATTTTACCTGGCCGCTGGCTGCCGCAATCTCCCATGCAGCAAAAATCACCACGAACGTAATAATCGCTATTGTGGTATACCGCTTGTGTGTAATTTCCTTACGTAGGCGGAAGTCGCCTCTGTCAGTTTTCTGCTTCATCAAAACACCACCTCATTAATCAATGCACCATATTAAATCAATGCATCATCGCCGCTCTCACCGGTATGAATACGGAAACTATTGTTAACAGGAAGAACAAATATCTTTCCGTCTCCCTCGTTACCACTCTGATTTACCTGCAGCACCAGGCGGACGACTTCATCCACGTCCTTGTCCGGCACAACCATTTCAATCATTTTCTTGGCTACAAGAGAATTTTCATATGCGGCATCATATGTTGCCTTTTCATCCGCCGACATATATTTGACGGTATTTTTGCCTCTCCCCAGCACTTCCTTTGTGCTCATTGCATAAAACCGGTGCTCACTGAGAATTTCCTTTGTTTTAAAATATCTTCGGGGTCTGACAATAATCATGATTTCCTTCATGCCTGTTTCCTCCTCAAAGCTCTTCTTTTCCGGCACTGATAGTAATTGCCCTCTCTACATCCTGTACAAAGATTTTTCCATCACCAAAATATCCTTCATCCTTTGTTCTGGCAGTATCAGAAATAATGCTGACCACCTTCTCCGCATCTGCATCCTCGACAACCAGCATCAGCATCTCTTTCGGGATCTCATCATAATAGATATCCTCGACCTTTAAACCTCTCTGTTTTCCTCTTCCAAGAATGCTGAATTTTGTCGCTGCACGGAACCCGGCATTCCCTAACTGATCCAAAACCAATGCTGCTTTTTCCGGTCTGACAATAGCCTTGATCATCTTCATATCACAATTCCTCCTGTATTGGTTGTTACTCGCGAAATACCGATTGGCTGTCCGCGTACTATGGATACAAAAAAGGCGTCGGACGAATGTCCGGCGCCTTTGCCTCTGAAACCTAAAAAATATTCTGTTTTCATTGTGGTGATTATAAAATGTCTTTTCGCTGTGCACAATGTGCTTGTAAAATAAAGATCTTTGTGCACGAAGCACAATCACTGATGCCGATAACGATAAAAAGCGAATGCCAGCTCCAGCTCCAGAAAGGTTGAAAGATCTGAGAGCTCATTGTTCAGGATCGTACGGATTTTGTTCAGGCGATAATGCATGGTATTTCTGTGCAGAAAAAGTTTTTCCGCCGCATCATTCGCATTCGCACCGCATTCCAGATAGACTTCCAGCGTATGCACCAGATCGCCGCCCTGCAGGCGGTCCGCTTCAAACAGTCTCCCCAGGTGTGCGTTCACATATTTATCCATGAACCTTCCGCTTTTGATCTGCGTAATCACAGAATAGATACCCACGCTATCATAAAAGAAGACTTTTTTGTCACTGCTCAGAATACGGCTGATTTTCAGCGCATCCTTTGCTTCCTTCCAGCTGGTGCGGAATTCCTCCGGATATTCATAGGGGAGTCCAACACCGGCTTTTACTATTTTCCCGCTTCGCTCTTCCTGTGCACGACAGATCCGGTCAATCACCGACTCCAGCAGATCATGACTCATAATGTCCTGGGGAACAAGCGCCAGTACATGACCACTCTGTTCCATCACCAGCATGTGCCGGGGTACATATGGCCGGAACTCATCCTTTACTACGCTTTTGAGTGTAATAACCTCATCCGGAATTGATCCCGGGGTCTTTCTTCTCTTTTTTTCTTCTATCTGTTCTTCAGCTGTATGGTCACAGACAAAAAAATCCACAACAAAGAATTGTCCGGAAAGATTGACATCAAGGTACTCTGCCTGTGCGAGAATATCCGTGCGATCGAGATCCTCCAGATTCAGCATCTCGGAAAACAACCGTTCCCTGGAACTGACTCTGGTTTCCTCCTGCATCAATTCCTGACAGACAATCTGTGAAAGATCAATAAGATGCAGGTCCCTGGATAGTTCAAACAAGGGCAGCCGAATCTGTTCGCAGTACTGTGCTACCCTGGTGGATATCTGGCCTTCATTGATAACAACAGTTGCGATATTCTTTTGATTCATTGACCGGATCAATCCAAGAACAATATCATCGTTATCCGTCAGGGAGACATTCGTAATGATCACGACTTCCTCACCATGGATATAATCCGCCGGATTTTTCTTCTCACGCACGCATTGTATACAGTCCGCAAAATAAATCCATCGGATATGCCGGTCCAGACCATTTTCTCCCGCGACCAGTTTCAGTCCGGCACGAAGCCTGGGCATATTTCTAAGCTCTTCTACGTTCATGGTTCACCTGCCTGTTCACAATAAAACTCCAGCTCTATCCTGCGTTTACTTCATGAAGTCTGTCTCTGCTCTCAGAAATAACACGATATCTGTCCATCCCATATGGGTAATAAAAATCGGCGTTTTTCCCATTTTTGATCTGGAGCAGTGACCATACAGACCAGTAAAACGCAGTAATAATTTTCATCGATAAGAAACGGCGGATTTCCTTATCGTCTGGTTCTTTATCCTCATGCAAGCGCAGCATTAACTTTTCATCACCTGCGTTAAGTCCGTTTTCCATGGAAAAACAGGCCAGATCATAATACGGGTCATTCATGCCACTGTACTCCCAGTCAATAAGCTTCATGCTAACATCATTGCCCATGAAATTACCTGCTACAGTATCATTATGACAGGGGCACAAATCTATCGGTTCCGCCTGATACTGTGAATGTACATCTTTACAGAATGCCACAGTACCTTTCCAGTCCGGGTAATAATTATGAAATCCATCCTTTTGTAATAGAGCCAGGTTCGTTTCTGTTTTTACCCATGGATCAAAGCGGTTTTTAAAATCTGCACCGGAACTGTGACATTTCTTCAGCAGACGAATGCAGGCAGACAGTATATCATTATTCCCTCTGATCTTCTCCGCTGTCAGTGTATCCTGTTCAATAAATTCCTGAATCTGAAATCTGGTTTCGGGATCACTGAAATAAATCTTTGGAGCAATGCCAAGGTTTGACATGGTAGTGACATTGTGAAATTCATTCTTCCGGTCTATGAATAGATTCGTACCTTTACCGGCTACACGAACCACATATTTCTGATTTTCATTTTGCACAACATAGTTTACATTGGTAACACCGCCCGACAATCTGGATACTGAAAGTTCTGTCCCGGTCATAACAACTCTCCTCCATCTTCATCTGATCTGGTGCTTCATCTTCTCATTATGATGAAGCAGAAACAGCTGATGCATCCGCACCTGCATCATTTTCAGAGGACGCCTTGTACTCCTTCAGAAAATCCGAATTCAGCATGGTGTTGCAGTCAATGTCAGCATCAATTACATCCATATCCTTCATAAACTTCTCTACTGTATTCTGCACAGATCCCCAGGAATTTTCATCACCAGAGGTATCGAAGAATGTAAGACTTTCATCAATATCCGGAATAATCAGGTTCCCGATCTGACTCTTGAAGGAATCCTCAGAAACACCCATTTTTTCAGCCATAAACTTGTCAGCTGAATCCTTGTTTGCCTTCCAGTAGTCTTCTGCCTCGTAGATGCTCTTCACCATTGCCTCTACCACATCCGGATGATTTTTGACCATATCGTCAGAAGCGGCCAGTATATCACTAATCAGATTGGGATTTTCACTGGTATCATATAGAACATTTCCACCAGCTTCCTTTGCCTCAGTGAAATATGGGTCTCAGATACTCGCCGCATCGCACTGCCCTGCTACAAAGGAGGATCCCGCCTCTTCAATGGACATATCTACAAAATTGATGTCGTCCGCGCTCATGCCATTCTGCTTCAGCAGTGTCAGCAGCAGATAATGATCTACACTGCTGAACTGTGAGGCCACGGTTTTACCCTTCAGGTCTTTAATAGACTTGATATCCAAAGTGGCAATCAAGCCTTCACAGCCATTCGACTTATCCATCGGCATAATAACCTGAAATCCCTTATTCTCCGCATATGGTGAAATGGATTCTCCAGACGGATAAGTGCAGAAATCCAGCTTTCCGCCGACAAACGCCATTGAATTATCTGTTGTGGAGGAAAATTCCCTGATCTTGACCTTCAAGCCATTCTTTTCAAAGATTCCCTGATCCTCCGCAAGATAAAATAATTCGAATGCCGGCCATGGAACCATACCAAGCGTAACCTCAGTCAGACCATCTGCACTGCTCCCATTTACACTGGCAGAAGCTGATGCACTCACCCCTGTATCTGAAGTACCTGCAGAACCTGAACCACATCCGGCAAGTCCAAGGACAAGAAGACCGGAAACCAGACAGCTTGTAAAATACGTCACGCTTTTTCTCATGAAGAAATCCTCCTGTTCGCAAAAACTGTTTTACAAAAAAAGGTGACCACATCGGATTTCCCGAAATGCAATCACCTTTGATTTTTGTAATTTTGTATTCTGTTTATTATTTTCTGCTTTTTCTATAAGCAATCTGTGATAAAAACTCCTGCATAAGCCCTGCTGCAGCAATGGCAGTGATCTGCGTTGTGTCATATGGAGGAGCCACCTCTACCACATCATATCCTACAATAGACAGATCCTTCAGTCCCCGAACCAGTTCCAGTGCCTCTGCTGTTGAAAAGCCTCCCGGAACAGGTGTTCCAGTGCCCGGTGCATAGGCCGGATCCAGAAAATCTATATCAAAGGTGAGAAAGGCTTTCTTTGTTCCCACCCTCTCACAAATGGTCTGAATCACTTCCTCCATCGACATGTGATGCATTACATGAGCCGGCAGACACGCATAACCCAGTTCTGCGGAATGTCTCTCATCCTCCGGGCTGTACAGGCCCTCACGAATCCCAATATGGATAGAATGTGCCGTATCCACCAGTCCCTCAACAGCTGCATGATGAAAAGGTGTACCATGCGTATAGGGCTTTCCGAAATATTCCGGAATCGTATCATAATGTGCATCAAAGTGAATCAGCGCAACAGGCCCGTGTTTCTTTGCACAGGCGCGCAGTTCCGGAAGTGTAACACTGTGATCTCCACCCATAGCAACCGGAACCACCCCGGCATTGAAAAGGACAGACATGTCTTCTTCAATCAATGAGAAGGAGTCCTCTATATATCCAGGAATATTTCGCACATCTCCATAATCTACGCCCTTACAGTGATCAAAAATTCCAACACCAAGAACCGGATTATAGGGTTTGGCAGCCAGACAGGACACCTCCCGGATCTGTGTCGGACCAAATCTGGTGCCCACACGGTATGTAGCACCCGAATCAAACGGTATTCCGACAACTGCAAAGTCAACGCCGGCCAGATTTTTATCCTCAGGCATGCGCATAAATGTTTTTATACCATTAAACCTAGGAGATTTTAATGAATCCATCACTTTCTGATCTTCCATAGTCTGTTCCTGTCCTTTCATTACAATTGTTGCGCGCAAATATAATTATGTTCATCAGTTTACCAAATATCAATACTTATTTCTGCTACTGTCCGATTATTTAAACGTACTATTAAATATTCAGACTGATATCTATATCTTCAAAAAACGCATAAATTAATATATAGAACTCTTTAAGTATTGTAAATACTCCAAAATACGAGTATCATACCGCATAGGTACAAAGAGGTGTTGCAGTGATCTGCAACATCTCTTTTTTTATGTGAAAAGGGAGATTCAATGCCTTATCAAATCATCAGTACTGGTATCGACATCGGAACAACAACAACTCAGCTGATCTTCAGCCGCCTCACTCTGGAGAAATCCGGAGGGTATGGCACGCCGCCAAGGATTGATATCATAAACCGTGAAGTAATTTACAAAAGTAATATTTACATCACACCTCTGACGGAAGAAGATATCATCGATGCAGAAAAAGCTGCAGAGATGATCCGGAGTGAATACAGAAAAGCCGGCTTTTCTCCCAGTGATATAACATCCGGTGCAGTCATTATCACAGGGGAAAGTTCTCGAAAAAGAAACGCCCAAAAAGTCACAGAAGCCATTGCGCATCTATCCGGAGATTTTGTCGTTGCAGCAGCCGGCCCGGATTTTGAGAGCCTGCTGGCTGGCAGAGGCTCTGGTGCTGACAGAATCAGCAAAAGGGACTCAAAGACCGTACTGAATATTGATATCGGCGGAGGA
>JAJGAH010000086.1 GCA_020844525.1 Eubacterium sp. | reverse complement strand
CGCTCATGGATGGTATGGGAGATCTGTCCGATTTTCAGACCGTTGTATCAGCATTGTCAGGCAGTCCCTGTCTGATACGTGATCCTCGATGCTTTGCAGCCTGCATGGCGACAACCAGTGCAACACCGATGATACATGCCAGATAATTGAAATTGGAAAAATTCAGAGGTGTCTGCGGATGGTCCAGTGTCGTTGGCCCCATGACAATGGCATACAGCGAGGCGGCCATCATTCCCAGAATGAAATAGATCATCTGTGGACGGTACTTTTCCAGACCGGCTTTGATTACACGTACGATGCTTGCCGTTCCGGCGAGAAGTCCGAGTATAAAGAGGAGAATCGCCGGAAGATAGCTCAGCTGAAGGTGCATCAGTCCCTTTAATGCATGCATGATCGGCAGATATGCCCCGAAGATCAGCAGCATGGTGGAACCAGAGATGCCCGGCAGAAACATTGCACAGATCGCTATCATTCCGATCAGAAACAGGCGCAGGCCGAGTACCGGAGTAAATGCGGAAAGGTCCATGGACGCGGATGGAAGCCTGGTGTTCATGTATGTGATTCCGATGACGAGGACAACCCCGGCTGCAAGGAATAGCAGACCTTTCTTCCATTGTAATACTGTTTCCTTTTCTTCCATACATACAACGGGAAGTGCCCCGAGAATAAAGCCGATGAACAGGGAACTGATTACGTGAATGTTCTGTTCAAACAGGGCATTCAGGACAAGGACAGCCAGACCCATTCCGATTGCCCATCCAATTCCCAGTCGGACCAGATATTTTATTCCATCTGCCTTTTCCTTCCTTTTTCCAAAAATCAGACGATTTATGGAGCCGATCAGCCGGTCGTAAAATCCCATCAGAAAAGCAACAGTACCACCGGATACCCCGGGTACACTGTCTGCAAGCGCCATGCAGAATCCATCTGCAGCATCTTTTATCATATCAGATTCATCTCCTTCTCTTGTACTTTTGGTTCGCGTTTTCATGCATGACTGAGCAAGCTTTTTCATGCACTCTCCTGTTTTTCAGGACACCAGGAATTTTACGGTACTGCGCTTAACAGAACAAAACAGCCGGTTAAACAGTTTCTTAATTAATGATTTATGGTTCGAATCCAGCGGCAATTGTATATTGCTTTATACCCCAGCGGCAATTGTATATTGCTTAATACCGAAGAAGTAATATATAATGCAGAATAAGTGTTGAACAGCATTCGCGCGATTAAACAAAGAAAAGAAAGAGGCATAACAACATGGAACATTTGGTTACAGTCAGAGAGATTTACAAAGAGCGGGAGAAGTATATCGGTCAGAAGATCAAGGTCGGCGGCTGGGTCCGCAATATCCGCGATTCCAAGACCTTTGGTTTTATTGTGCTGCACGACGGCACCTTCTTCGAGACGCTTCAGATCGTCTATGCAGACAAGCTTGAGAACTTCAAGGAGATTTCATCCCTGAATATCGGTGCCGCAATTATTGTAGAAGGCACGCTCGTGGCTACACCGGATGCGAAGCAGCCTTTTGAAATCCAGGCAGAAAGCGTTGTACTTGAGGGACCGTCCACACCGGATTATCCGCTGCAGCCAAAGCGTCACACGATGGACTATCTGCGCACGATTTCTCATCTGCGTCCGCGCGCAAATATTTTTCAGGCGACCTTCCGTGTCCGTTCTCTGATTGCCTACGCAATCCACAAGTTCTTCCAGGAGAATGACTTCGTGTATGTGCACACACCGCTGATCACATCCAGTGATGCCGAGGGTGCCGGAGAGATGTTCCAGGTGACCACACTGGACCTGGCGAATGTGCCGAAGAATGATGACGGAACCGTTGATTACACCAAGGATTTCTTTAATCGCCCGACAAACCTCACGGTAAGCGGACAGCTCTACGGCGAGACCTTTGCACAGGCGTTCCGCAAGATCTATACCTTTGGACCGACGTTCCGCGCGGAGAATTCCAACACCACCCGTCATGCAGCCGAGTTCTGGATGATCGAGCCGGAGATTGCCTTTGCGGACCTGGAGGATGACATGGAATGTGCAGAGGCCATGCTGAAGTACGTCATCCGCTATGTGCTGGAGAATGCGCCGGAGGAAATGGCTTTCTTCAACAAGTTTGTGGATAAGGGCCTTCTGGACCGTTTGAACCATGTCATGAACTCTGATTTTGGACGCGTCACCTATACCGAGGCGATTGAGCTTCTGGAGAAGCACAACGACAAGTTTGATTACAAGGTCAGCTGGGGCTGCGATCTTCAGACAGAGCATGAACGTTATCTGACAGAGCAGATCTTCAAGAAGCCGATTTTTGTGACGGATTATCCGAAGGATATCAAGGCTTTCTATATGAAGCTGAACCCAGACGGGAAGACGGTCGCTGCCATGGACTGCCTGGTACCGGGCATCGGCGAGATCATCGGCGGAAGTCAGAGGGAAGAGGACTATGACAAACTGAAGGCGCGGATGGAAGAGCTGCACATGGACATGAGCCAGTACGATTTCTATCTGGACCTTCGCAAATACGGCACAACCCGTCATGCAGGCTTCGGTCTCGGTTTTGAGAGATGCGTGATGTATCTGACCGGAATGGGTAATATCCGCGACGTGCTTCCGTTCCCGAGAACTGTAAACCACTGTGATCTGTAATGTGGGATGCGCGGGATTTGTCAGAAATAATCGCTGACATACAGTGCATATGGAAGATGGCATGTCCAAAGCATGAAGGTAAAGATTGCCAGCGTGTCCGAAGCATGAGAGTAAAGATTTTCAAGAGGAAGATATGGATACGGAAGAACCGGAAAAAAACATAGAAAATGAAAAGAAACCTTCAAAAAGAAGGATGCGGGACAATTTCAGGCCGGAATACACCAGAATTTCCTTCTATGTCATTCTGACCGTGATGATCCTGTATTTTCTGATCCGCTTCTTTGATCATGTGGGCAATATCTTCGGTGCGATCGGGTCGGGCATCAACTGGCTTGGCGTCATTACAAAGCCGCTGATTCTCGGTCTGGTATTTGCCTACCTCCTGTACCCGATGGTGAATTTTTTTGAGAGACGACTGGACATGCTCCGTGACCGTCTGTCCGGCAGGAAATTCATCGGTGGAGAAAAAATTCCGGACAGTTCCGGTGCGAAGAAAATAAATACACAGGAAGAAAAACTGCACACACAAGAGGAAAGACCAGGTACCCAGGAAGTAAGGCAGTTCACATCGGAAGAGGCTTCGAATAAAAAAATACGGCGCAGCTTTCGCCGGGGGAAGAACAAGAAAAGATCCACCCGGGGGCTTGCGGTTGCGATCACCTGTCTGATCGTTGCGCTGATCATCTTCGTTCTCCTGTCGCTGATCGTATCCACCATCACAAGCCAGCTGAGTGTCATCAGCATGAAAAGCTTTGACACCATTACGGTCGGCTTTGTAAACAACCTGAATGCGCTGGCGGTCAACATCGAATCTGTACTGCACAAGCTGAACATCTCTTCTGCGCAGATCAATGATCTTGTGAACCAGGCGGGAACTGCAGTATCGGATTCTATCGAAAAAATCGCACGGAATCTGATCGGCAATATCAAGAATCTGCCATCCTTCTTCTCCATGCTGCTCTTTGCAATCATCTTTGGCATCTACTTCATGGTTGACGGGGAAGGATTGAAGAAATACTGGGGACATGTGTTCCGGACGATTGCCGGCAAGAAGGGCAGAAAGTATCTGGAGGAATTTGCCTCCGAGGCAGATCGCGTATTCTCCGGATACATCCGCGGACAGCTGATTGACGCCCTGTTCATGGCAGTGGCAGTCAGCATTACACTATCGGTTATCCATGTCAGATACGCAATCATCATCGGTGTTCTGACCGGCATTGGAAACCTGATCCCCTATGTGGGGCCCTTCGTGGCCTATGGGTCCACAGCGATCGTCTGCCTGCTGAACTGGAACCTGCAGCGGTTCATCATCGCCATGGTGGTGCTGTTTATTTTGCAGACCATTGATGGAAATGTTGTAAATCCGAAGCTTCTGGGAAACAGCATCCGCATCCATCCGGTCCTGGTCATCGTTTCACTGCTGATCGGTGAAAAAGTCGGCGGCCTGCTTGGCATGATCATCGCTGTTCCCTGCGGCGGTCTGCTCAAGGTCTACTTCGAAAAGCTGATTGCGTATATCGCAGGGCGAAGGAAGGCAACAGCAATGAAGCAGGAGCAGGAGAAGACACAGGCGCAGGCACAGTCGCAAGCGCAGACACAGTCGCAGACACAGGCGCAAGCGCAAGCGCAGACACAGGCGGGGTCAGAGAAGGCATAGGAAGCATAAGTATCAGATATTATTTTCCAGCATATTTTCCGGGTGTTGTCCCCTTGTATTTCCGGAAAATCTTGATGAAATAGCTCACATCGCCGAACCCGCAGGCATACGCCACATCTGTTACGGAGCTGTCCGTTGTAGAGAGCTCGTAGCAGGCGTGTTCAATTCTTTGATAATTCAGATAGTCCATGGGCGTCCGGTGCGTCATGCTGCTGAAGAAGCGGCAGAAGTACTTCGGGGACATGGAAGCGGCAGCAGCCAGCTCATCCAGCGTGATGGGCTGGCTGTAATTTTTGTCAATATAGTCCAGAACCTTCCGGAGCTGGAGAACCTTACGGTAGCCCTTTCTGGTCTGAGGGATGGATTCCATGTACAAATGGTCACGAAAGACAACGGAAAAAAAGTGATACAGCTCGCCAATCACCATCATCTCAAAGCCCGGATATGGGCAGCTCATCGCATCGAAGATGTGATTCGTGATGGACATAACGGAAGTATGATATTTTTCACCCGCAAAAAAATCAAAGACAAGGGCAGAACGGTCCAGGATCTTCTGAATATAAGCACCGCAGCTTGAATTGTGGCGCGTGAAGGCGTTCAGATCGAAAACGAGACACTCGTAGACACAGTCGTGCGGGGTGCCGGAGTGCAGAACACCCCCGTGTACAAATACCAGATCACCGGCCTGCATGCGCAGACTGCGCTCATCAAGCGTCATGTCCAGTTCACCGGACAGAACACGGATCAGCTCATACTCCTGATGCCAGTGATAATTCATCACATAGCGTGGGTGCTGGCGGTCGAGATGGTAATAGGCAAAGGGAAAATCAGAGGTGCCGTGCTGGCGCTTCTCGTTCAGGTCCATAAACTGCATAATAATTCCTCACTGTTCTGGCAGTTTGCACAATTCGTGAAAATAAAGGCGGCGTATTAAAAAAATATAGCAAAAGTCAGTGCCTGGATTTTATGAATGATGCACGATAAAGCATCTATTTTGTACAAAAACAGAATGCTGATTTTGTCATGAACGTACAAAAATAATAAAAAAGTGAATATCTTACTACATGAAACGATTATAACACTACTATCCGCAGGATGGAAGTGCTACAATAGTGCCATGAGTTGGGCATATGCCCGTTTTATTTTGATTTGCCGGCGAAACGTTATGCTGGCAGATTCTGATGACAAATTCAGGATGGGAGGTATTTTTATGGCTGACACAAGAAAACTGATCGGTGGACATCCGGTTATCGGTATTCGTCCTGTCATTGATGGACGTAAGGGCCCTCTGGATGTAAGAGGATCTCTGGAAGAGCAGACAATGGGAATGGCTCAGAGAGCAAAGAAGCTCTATGAGGACAACCTGAGATATGCAGATGGCACCCCGGTCAAGGTCGTTATTTCCAATACAACAATCGGACGTGTTCGTGAGAGCGCACTCTGCGCAGAGCAGTTCAAGAAAGAGGGCGTTGACATCACCCTTACCGTTACACCCTGCTGGTGCTATGGATCGGAGACCATGGATATGGATCCCACCACGATCAAAGGTGTATGGGGCCTGAACGCTACTGAGAGACCTGGTGCTGTATATCTGGCATCCGTACTTGCTACTCATGCACAGAAGGGAATTCCTGCATTCGGCATGTATGGCCGTGACGTACAGGAAGCAGATGATGACACCATCCCGGAGGATGTTACGGAGATGCTTCTCCGCTTCGGACGCGCAGCTGTTGCTGCTGCATCTCTCCGCGGCATGAGCTACCTGCAGATCGGTTCCGTTACGATGGGTATTGGCGGTTCCATCATGGATCAGGATTTCATGGAGTCCTATCTTGGCATGCGTGTAGAGTCCGTTGATGAGGTAGAAGTTCTTCGTCGTATGGAAGAGGGCATCTACGACAAGGCTGAGTTCGAGAGAGCACTCAAGTGGACAAAGGAAAACTGCAAGGAAGCATGGGACAAGAACCCTGAGTGGATTCAGAAGTCCCGTGAGGTTAAGGACAAACAGTGGGAGTTCACAGTAAAGATGTACATCATCATCAAGGACCTGATGCGTGGAAACGCAAAGCTTGCTGATGAGAAGGTTACCGCAGGCGGACAGAAGTTCGAAGAGGAGGCACTTGGCCACAATGCAATTGCAGGTGGTTTCCAGGGTCAGAGACAGTGGACAGATCACTGGCCAAACTGCGACTATCCGGAAGCATTCCTTTCTACTTCCTTCGATTACGATGGCGCTCGCGAGCCGTACGTTCTTGCTACCGAGAATGACTGCCTGAACGGTCTGTGCATGCTGTTCGAGAAGCAGCTGACCGGACGCGCAGCAATGTTCTCCGATGTACGTACATACTGGAGTGGTGAGTCTGTAAAGAGAGTTACCGGATATGACATCGAGGGTCATGCCAAGGATGCAGATGGTTTCCTGCACCTGATCAACTCCGGTGCTTCTGCACTTGATTTCTCCGGTGTCTGCAAGGATGCAGACGGCAACCCGACCATCAAGCCATGGTGGGAGCTGACCGAAGAGGATCAGAAGGCAATGTGCCAGGCTACAGAGTGGCCGCCGGCTGATAACGGATACTTCCGTGGAGGCGGATATTCTTCAAGATTCCTTACAAAGACAGAGATGCCGGTTACCATGGTTCGTCTGAACCTCGTAAAGGGCCTTGGACCGTTCCTGCAGATCGCAGAAGGATGGACCGTAGCACTTCCGGATGAAGTAACCGATACTCTTTGGAAGAGAACAGACTACACATGGCCCTGCACATGGTTCACACCTCGTGTAGACCACATTCCGGGAAGCGCATTCTGCACAGCATATGACGTAATGCGTAACTGGGGAGCTAACCATGGCGCAACTGTATACGGTCATATCGGAGCAGATCTGATCACCTTCGCTTCCATGCTTCGTATCCCGGTTGCAATGCACAATGTTCCGGATGAGAAGATCTATCGTCCGGCAGCATGGAACGCATTCGGCACCAAAGACAAAGAGGGCGCTGATTACAGAGCATGCGCAGCATTCGGACCGCTGTACAAGAAGTATAAATAATATTTTTTTATGGCAGCACTATTTTCCACGGGCGGCTTGCATAGATGGACAGCCTGGGTATGCCCGCGGAAAATATTGCAACATCCCCGCAGGCGGATGTGATCATCTGCTTGCGGGGACTTTATAAATTAAGAAGGCTCTTTTCATATCATCAGCTGGGAAGCGTAAGCATAAAAACAAGCATTATAAAAGCATGCATAAAAACACATGTAAAAAATGCAAAAAAGTGTTGACAAGTGTATGTAAATTTAGTATGATGATTTTCGCTGGTTGATAAATAAGTCAGCCGTAAGCTGTCGAGGTTTGGCTCAGTTTGGTAGAGCGCTACGTTCGGGACGTAGAGGCCGCTGGTTCGAATCCAGTAACCTCGATAATCGTTTTGGAGATGCCGCAAACCCTTAAAAAATGGGGGTTTGCGGTATCTTTTTGCTTTCAGGAAAAAGTTATTAAAATTGCCTTTTGTAACAGAATCATAACAATTCCAAGAAAAATTCCAAAAAACCTTTTTCAGGTGGCAGAATTGGTGCGGGTTTGCGCGCTTTTTATTCTGCCAAAGTCCTGAATGGCCAAGTTGCGCCTTTCTGATTTTGATTTCGTTCTCGTAATATTTTTTCAGGTGCTTTGTCTGATCTAATTCCTGCTGTAGCTGTGCTGGTGTTCTCTTGTTGTTTATCTGTATCACCTCCTGGGTATATGAATGCTTTTCCGAATCAGCCCTGACTATCAGGCACAAAGATTGTGCGGAAACAGTCGCGCTGGTTCTGTGCAGCTGATGGTTTACGGTTACTGGATGTATGCTGATTTTTCCTGTATTTATCTCCTGCCCCGGGAAGCGGCAGCATGACCGCGTGAGGGATTTTATCAGGCGGATGACTGCTGATCATCACCACGGGTCCAAGTGAACTTGTCCTGCCCGAGAATCTGCCCGGGTCCGAATGCCCTGCCAGTTGCAGGCAGGATTGTCATGCCTGCTGCAGGTGGAAGTATCATTTCCATGTCCTGTCATCGCCTGATCCGCAGAAGCAGTCTGCAGATCTTTCCTCGTGATATTGTCCGCTCCCCGAATCGGATCATCGCGTACCAGAGAAAAACGGCTCGTAACTTTCAAGGCACAGACACAGAAATGAAGTACCTGATAAAAGATCTCTTCAGTTGTCAAGGTTC
>JAJGAH010000085.1 GCA_020844525.1 Eubacterium sp. | reverse complement strand
GCAGCTTTGTCGCCGCAACAGAAAATGTGCTGATATTAAAGCTGACATCACATATGAAGCATACAGTGGATGTACAGGCTTTTTTCCATTTTCCTGATGAGACCGGGCAGGGCTGCGATAAGGGTGTGGACTTATCCGGCGTAAATGAAGGTGATGAGAGTCTGCAGGGCTCTGTTGTAGGGCTGATGGATGGCAATCCGGTCCAGGTTCAGAAGTCTGCACATGGTGTTCTCTTCGGGTACCGGGAGTTTTCTGATCATGTGGATGTTCCGGTAAAGGCCGGGTTTGCAGGGAATTTTCTGAAAAATAATGAGAAACAGTCTGCTGACATCTGCCCATCGGCAGAGCGGTACACTGGACAAGCGGCAAGGAACAGCCGGTGCACGGATAATGATGGAACCGGACCGGCCATTCATATGGAAAATGGGGATACCCGCTATTTTGTCTTTGCGCTGCGCACCTGGAACAAGGTGTCACGTCCGATGGAAATGGCCAGGTCCCGGGCTATGTGGATGACACAGCAGGATATTCATGAACTGGAGGGGGTGCACAGGGCTTGGTGGCGTTCCTTCTGGAATACGTCGGGCATATCTCTGGATGATCCGCTGATGGAGCAGCGCTATGATCTGTCACAGTACGTAATGGCCAGTGTGAGCCGGGATCCGGATTATCCTCCCAACATCCTTGGGATCTGTACCTTCGACAGGCCCGCATGGAACGCGAATTACAAAATCAATTACAATCACCAGTCTGCTTACCTCGGTCTTCTCGCCTCCGGTCATTTTGCACAGGCAGATCCTCATGATGCGCCTTATTTTGCCATGATGGACATAGGAAGGGAGATGAGCAGACGGCTGCTCGGACATACCGGTGCATATCTTCCTCTGGGGCTTGGCCCCAAGGGCATGGTCAGTGAGGCGCTGCTGCTGCATATGAAATCACAGGCAGTACACGGTGCTACAAATATGATGCTTCGCTATGCACTCACGCTGGATGAGGATTACGGAAGGAAAATTTATCCATACCTGCAGAGCCTTGCTGATTTCTGGGAGGGAGATCTCGTAGAAAAGGGCGGAGCATATCATATACGGGATGACAGTATGCATGAGCGTGTCGAGAAGGATGTCCGGGAGCATGGCGAGAGCTGGGACCCTGTCAACAGTCTGGGATATCTGAAAACCTTTTTTTCTTTTATGCCGGAGATCAGCAGAGATCTTGGCATGGATGCTGACAGACGTCAGCATTGGAAGGAAATCGCAGAAAATCTGGCTCCGTTCCCGACGGGCACCCTGCGTGAGATTCGGGACAACCCGACCCTTTGGGCTGAGGCGGATGTTCCCATTGAACAGCTGGTGCCGGATAAATGGATGGACGCTGCGGTATTTTACGACGAGGGCAGGGGAGGAAAATGGTCCTATCATTTCCCCGGCAACATCATGCAGATCTATCCTGCCGGGGCAATCGGGCTTGGATCAGATCCGGCTCTTCTTCAGACTGCCTGGAATACCGTACATGTACACGCTCTGATAGAGGACAGCATGGCGGCATACAGACAAGACCATGATACCGGGGCAGATGATTTGGATAACGAGAAGGGGAGCAATGATCCGCACTTCCGAAAGGCGGGCGCATGGAACTCCACCAATCTGAGCTGTCTGTTCTTTCCTGCGGCGGTCCGTGTCGGTTACGATCCGGAAATCATCTGGAGGGAGCTCAGAGACAGAATTGTACACAGGGGCCTTGCCAATGGCTTTATTGACCGGAACCCGCACGGAATCGAGAACCTGAGTACCGTACCGAATACCATTCAGGAAATGATGCTGCTTAGTCATGAAGGCGTGATCCGTGTATTCCGTGTCTGGCCGAAGAAAAGCCATCCGGATGCAGAATTTCAGAATCTGTGGGCTTTTGGCGCTTTTCAGGTCAGTGCTTCTCTTGTGCACGGAGAGGTGTCAGAGATTCTGATTCGAAGTCACAAGGGACGGAAACTTGTTCTGGAGAATCCCTGGAAGGGCGCTGTGGTCTCTGTACTTCATGTACAGACTGGCATTATGGAAGCAATATCCGGAGAGTATCTGACTGTACCAACATTTTCCGGGGAGGAGCTGAAAATCACCCGAGATATATGATAGCTGTAAAATGCAGTATTCTTCCATCAGAGGAACCGGCAGGTGCTGTCTGCACAGAGTGCGTTCAGTATCTGCCAGTTTTTTAGAATTTAATCCCCGGTTACAGCAATATATGTTATCCTGTTTAAAATGTGTTATTCTGTTAATAAACAGGAACAGATTTCTGCGTTCATTCAAGGCACAGTATACAATACTTGTATTTTTCTGGCCCGCCTGTATGCCGTCATCTTGGTTTTTCCGGAGGATTCATAAATGCGAATAGCAATTTCTCTGCCTGATATACTTTATCTGGAAATCAATCTGTTTGGTGCCGCGATCATGCTGATCCTTATTCTGAAGCTGATCAAAAGCAGCAGAGTAAAAGGACAGATGGCATTCAGCCGTCTTCTTGCCTGGCAGATGGTCCTTTTCTTTTCGGATGCGCTTTCGAAGGTTTCACAGGATTACAAGCCGGATTTTCTGGATGCAATTCTGCTTTTATCCAAGAGCTTTTATTTCATTGCGATTGTTGCAATCACCTGTGAATGCTTTGTCTATTTTGAATACTGCCGGAATTCTGCACTATCCAGAAAAAAGAGATTTATGATATGGATGCGAATCTCTGTCTGGTTTTATGCAGCCTTGACTGTCCTGAATATTCGCTTTGGATTTCTGTTTTATGTGGATCAGCATGGCAAATACAACAGAGGGGATTTCTTTCCTCTTCCATTTCTGCTTTGTACTATCTATTCTGTCGTTTCCATGATACGGTCGATCACAGATGCTTTCAAGATGGATAACTATGCGGACAGAGGCTATTTTCTGTCACTGGGCCTCTTTCCGGTTATTCCCATGGTAGCCGGTTATATCCAATATTATTTTCCGGACATTCCGCTGCTCTGTCCGGTTTTAAGTACATTTTCCATTCTGATCTATATTAATGCAATGGAACAGGTGATCTTTATGGATCCGCTGACGGGTCTGAACAACCGGAGGTGCTTCATCCATGGACTTGTTTCCATGATGAAGAACAGCAGTGGAAGTGAGAAGCTGTATTTCGCCATGATTGATCTGAATCATTTCAAATCAATCAATGACACCTATGGACATAATACAGGCGATAGTGCGCTGCTGCTCATGGCGGATGCTATGATGACATGTACGGATCACATGGGAAGCCATTCCATACTCTGCCGGTACGGCGGAGATGAGTTTGCGGTTCTTCTGGCTTCCGCTGATGAAAATGAAATGAACAGGTATCTGGAAAAGGTAGAAGACAGGATACGGATTCTGACAAAAGAAAGATGCCTGCCGTGTGAAATCACTTTCAGTGCAGGCATCTCCATATGGGACGGTTCAGAAGAACCGGACAGTTTCATTGAGAGGGCGGACCGCGAAATGTATCGGGTTAAGGCCCGCACGGGCAATTGCAGGTAACGGGAGCCCAAAGGAAATTTTTTTCACCATTCCTGGAAGCCGTCAAACCAGATTTTGAGATCTTCCATGGATACCTCGCCTCCGATACGGCGTCCTTCCATAACCTTTGCTTCCTTGCCGACGATATTCTGAATACGCTCACAGGTTCTTCCCATGCCGCTTCCACCGGAGGTGCAGAAGGGGACAACGATCTTTCCGGCAAAATTACATGATGTAAGGAAGGTATCCACAATGCTTGGCTCTCTTCCCCACCAGATCGGGAAACCGATAATGATGGTCTTGTATGCGGAAAGATCCGGTGCCGGTACTGCCATGGCCGGATGACAGTTCGGATCCGCCATCTCTACAGTCGATCTTGCCTGCTTGTCCTTCCAGTTCAGATCTTCCTTTGTATAAGGCTTCTCCGGTACAATGGCAAAGAGATCTGCGTTCTCTTCCTTTGCAATTTCCTCTGCAACCTTCTTTGTTGTATCACTCACAGAAAAATATGCGACTAAAGTTTTGCTCATAGAAATATCCTCCTGACATATGCTTGGATGTATCTGAAATACCACAGATTGCATTTATTATAGCGCAATCATACAGAAAAGGGTAGAATTGTATTGTATAATATGTGAAAAAGGGCAGGACAGACAGGCAGAAGAGATGCCTGTATTCTTGTCTTTATTTCTGTGGTATCCGCTTTGACATTACTGGAAAGAGAGGAAAAGCATATGAAAAATTACTCGTCAGATCCTGACAGACAGTATCACACCCAGCTTGCAAAAGGAGAGGTCGGGCGGTATGTAATCCTTCCGGGAGACCCGAAACGCTGTGTGAAGATAGCAGAGTATCTTGACGATGCTGCTTTGATTGCAGACAACCGGGAATTTACAACCTATACCGGGATGCTGGACGGAACAAAGGTCAGTGTTACATCTACAGGAATTGGAGGACCCTCTGCATCCATCGCCATGGAAGAGCTTTATCGCTGCGGTGCGGATACCTTTGTACGGATCGGTACCTGTGGCGGCATACAGACAGATGTGAAGAGTGGAGACATCGTAGTTGCGACCGGAGCTGTGCGAATGGAGGGTACCAGCAGAGAGTATGCGCCGATTGAGTATCCTGCTGTTCCCAATCTTTCAGTAACCAACGCCCTGGCCGATGCTGCACGGGAAAAGCATTTCAGCTTCCACACCGGCGTTGTCCAGAGCAAGGACTCCTTTTTTGGACAGCATGAGCCGGAGAAAATGCCGGCTGGATATGAGCTGCTGCAGAAATGGAATGCTTGGAAAATGATGGGATGTCTGGCATCAGAAATGGAATCTGCCGCACTGTTTATCTGTGCCTCCAAGCTCAGGGCAAGAGCTGGTGCCTGCTTCCTGGTCATTGCAAACCAGGAGCGGGAAAAGCTTGGTCTGGAAAATCCGGTGGTACTGGATACAGACCGTGCTGTACAGGTCGCTGTCGGAGCAATCCGGACATTGATCCGGGAGGACCGGAAGAAGGACGATACAATGGATATTTAAATATACCTGAATGTGAAGAGAACAGGAAAATACAAAGATGGAAAACAAATCGAAAACCAAAACAGCTTGTGTCAGGACGGAATTCCATCCTGACCGCAGGCAGATCACCGTTTTAATTGATACAGCTGTGAACCAGCTGCAATTCTCCTATGCGCCATACTCGCATTTTAATGTGGGTGCTGCGTTGTTAACAGCAGACGGCAGGATCTTTACGGGCTGTAACATTGAAAATGCCGCTTACTCACCCTCCTGCTGCGCTGAGCGCACCGCCTTTTTTAAAGCTGTCAGTGAAGGCGTACGGGATTTTCTGGCTATATGCATTGTCGGTGGAAAAGATGGGATTCCGACGGGATATGCTGCTCCCTGTGGTGTGTGCCGTCAGGTGATGATGGAATTCTGCAACCCGGATACCTTCCGGATTATCCTTGCGACAGGTAGAGATGATTACCGGATCTTTACGTTGAAGGAACTGATGCCGCAGAGCTTTGGGCCACTGAATTTACAATGATCTGCCCTGTGAAAGTACTGCTGCTGTCCTGGATTGGACTTATTGTGAAGGAGGTATTTTATGAATGATCGTCCGGTAAATGTGGTGATGCAAAAGCTGAATGCCTGTCTGCAGGCAGTCCGGCAAAAGACAGATTTTGTCCCGGAGACTGCTGTGGTCCTTGGATCCGGTCTGGGTGATTTTGCCGAACATATAGAAGTCAGTACGGCGATTTCCTATGCGGAGATTCCCGGTTTTCCGGTCTCCACTGTGGCCGGGCATAGGGGAAGGTTTGTATTTGGCTTTATTCACCAGGTGCCAGTGGTCCTGATGCAGGGAAGAGTGCATTACTATGAAGGCTATCAGATGACCGATGTCGTGCTTCCTGTGAGACTGATGGGGCTGATGGGAGCCAGAAAGCTTATTCTGACCAATGCCGCGGGAGGTGTGAACCCTGATTTCCATCCCGGAGATTTCATGCTGATTTCGGACCATATATCTACGGCTGTTCCAAGTCCGCTGATCGGACAGAATCTGGATGCGCTGGGGCCAAGATTTCCTGATATGAGTACGGTTTACAGCCAGCGGATGCGCGTCATCATCAGGCAGGAGGCGGAAAGAACAGGCATTCCTTTAAGAGAAGGCGTCTATGTCCAGTTTACTGGTCCGGCATACGAGACACCGGCTGAAATCAGGATGTGCAGAATGTGGGGCGGAGATGCCGTTGGTATGAGCACGGCCTGTGAAGCCGTTGCAGCCAGACATATGGGAATGGAAGTCTGCGGAATTTCCTGTATCACAAATATGGCTGCGGGATTGTCTGTGACTCCATTGAATCATAAGGAGGTCGAAGAAAACGCAAGCCGCTGTGCCGCACAGTTCCGGGACCTGATCACAGCGGTCATACCACAGCTGTAAAATAACCTTCAGCGGTTTCGCAACCATGCAGGTTTGTGCTATACTTTTATTTATGTGTTTTCATTTTATGGAAAAATTAATTGGAGGGACATTATGAACTATGATTATCTGATAGTGGGAGCCGGCCTGTACGGCGCAGTTTTTGCATATGAGGCTGTAAAAAGGGGAAAGAAATGCCTGGTCATTGATAAGCGGGACCATATCGGCGGAAATATTTATACAGAAAATATTGAGGGAATCAATGTGCACAAATATGGTGCGCATATTTTTCATACTTCCGACAAGAAAATCTGGTCTTATATCAATCAGTTCGCAGAATTCAACAACTATATCAATTCTCCGATTGCTGTCTACAAGGATGAGCTCTACAATCTTCCGTTCAACATGAATACCTTCAGCAAGATGTGGAAGATCCGTACCCCGAAGGAGGCAAAGGAGATCATTGCCGGACAGATTGCCAGTCTCCACATCGAAAACCCGAAAAACCTTGAGGAACAGGCTCTTTCGCTGGTTGGAAGAGATGTCTATGAAAAGCTTGTAAAGGGATACACTGAAAAGCAGTGGGGCCGTCCGTGCACGGAGCTTCCGGCATTCATTATCCGCCGTCTGCCCTGCCGCTTTACATACAATAACAACTATTTCAATGACCGTTATCAGGGTATTCCCATCGGCGGATATACACAGATTATTGAAAAAATGCTGAAAGGGTGTGACGTTCTGACAAGTACGGATTTCTTTGCATTCCGCAAGAACCATCCAGACATTGCAAAGAAGACCGTGTTTACCGGTATGATCGATCAGTATTTTGATTATTGCTTTGGTCCGCTCCAGTACAGAAGTGTCCGCTTCGAGACGGAGGTGCTTGATGAGGAGAACTTCCAGGGCAATGCTGTTGTCAATTATACCGATCGCGATGTTCCCTACACCCGTATTATCGAGCATAAGCACTTTGAATTTGGCACACAGCCGAAAACCGTGATTTCCCGTGAATATTCTTCAGAATGGAAGGTAGGCATGGAGCCCTATTATCCTGTAAACAATGCGGAAAACAACAGTTTGTACCAGAAATACCAGGAACTTGCCGAAAAAGAACCGGATGTTATATTTGGAGGACGCCTCGGGCAGTACAAATATTATGATATGGACAAGGTAATTGCAGCAGCCCTGGAGGGTGTCGACAGGGAGTTCTGATATAAAGTATCCAACTTTTAGCAGATACGAAAATGAAATTGGAACGATGCATTTTCGTATCTGTCAATGCTGCTGATAACTATGAAGGTGTAACGCATAAGGATATTACAGTAATGATTGATCTTGACAAATTGAATCCGCAGCAGAAGGAAGCTGTGATCACAACTGAGGGGCCTCTTCTGATTCTGGCAGGCGCCGGTTCCGGAAAAACAAGAACGCTGACATGCAGAGTCGCATATCTGATCAGTGAAAAGCATGTGCATCCGTGGAATATCATGGCCATAACCTTTACCAACAAGGCGGCGGGAGAGATGCGGGAGCGCGTAGACAAACAGGTTGGACAGGGCTCAGAGAGCGTCTGGATTTCCACCTTTCATTCCACCTGCTGCAGAATTCTCAGACGGTACATTGATTATATCGGCTTTGACAACAGCTTTACCATCTATGATACAGATGACACCCGGCAGGTCATGAAGGAGGTGCTTCGCCGCCTGGAACTGGATCCGAAGGTCTATAAGGAGAAAGCGATCCTGCACAGGATCTCTGCAGCCAAAAATGAGATGATCAGCCCGGAGGCATTTGAAAAAAGCGCCAGCAGCTGGATTGAGAAGCAGTATGCCAGATGCTATTATGCCTATCAGAGCCGTCTGAAGGAAAACAATGCCCTGGATTTTGATGATCTTCTGGTAAAAACCGTTGAGCTGTTTTCCCAGGTACCGGATATTCTGGCCCATTATCAGGAACGCTTCCGGTATATCATGATCGATGAATATCAGGATACCAATACGGTTCAGTTTGAGTTTGTCAGGCTTCTGGCGTCCAGGTACCGCAATCTCTGTGTCGTAGGCGATGACGATCAGTCCATCTACAAGTTCAGGGG
>JAJGAH010000084.1 GCA_020844525.1 Eubacterium sp. | reverse complement strand
AATTGGCATGATTCTGCTGACAGCCGGGACACTTGTCATGGTCATGTAAGCTGGCTGGTTCTGTCTTTTAAATGTGTTGGCACTTATGCTTTTCCCAGAATGATTGATATTTGCTGCACTTCCTTCATTATATTGATATTGACTGTTAAGCTAAATCTCGTTAAAATTTAAGTGAATTTAATCTGATTTTGCAGACGGGAGGAAGCTGATTTGCGTCCAAAGAAAAAAGTCAAATTGAAGGATATCGCAGATGCACTTGATGTCAGTGTTGTAACGGTGTCAAATGCACTGGCAGGGCGCAAGGGTGTCAGTGAGACGCTGCGGGAAGAGATTGTGAACAAAGCCTCTGCAATGGGGTATGCATTTTCTTCTGAAGAAGACGGGGAAAAGCATATTCCCAAAAAGCACCCCAAGTCAGCCGGATTCTTGATTGTACAGGACAGCACAGCGACAGAGATGCCCTGGCAGAATGCTGTGGCAAAAAAGGCTTTGCAGGAAGGAGAGCGGGAGAACATCCAGCTACATCTTCTGCACACTTCCAAAGATGATCTGATGCATGGCGTTCCGGCTGGATTTGCAGAATTCAGCGGTCTGATTGTTTGCGGCAGACTGCCGGCAAAGCTGCTTCAGAATATCATGCGGCAATTACAGATACCGGTTATTTGCTGTGGTTTTTTCGACAGCCATGAGAGATTGGATTTTGTTCTGGACGACGGTTTTCACAATATGCAGCTCGTCTATGATCTTCTGACGCAGCTCGGACACCGGAATATCCATCTCGTCTGTGGCAGCACGGATGTTCCGGAGATACATGACCATTTTCTTGGCGCAGCCTTTCAAGCCGCCGTACATCGCACGCGCGATGCAACTGAGCTTCCGTATATGCCGGACCCGAAGGAGTGCACCATTAGCAGATTTATTCATCTCGCAGAGGAAGAAAAGGCAACCGCAGCGATATGTACGGATTCCGAATCAGCTCTATCGCTGATTGCCACTCTGAAAGCGAAAGGTTTTTCTGTTCCAGCTGATATTTCTGTAACTGGGTACAGTGCGGATCCGGCCGGGACGAGACAGGGGCTGACGGAAATCGTTCCAGATATCAACAGAATCGCAATGCTGGCTGTAAAGCTGCTTTCTCACAGAATAAATGGCAAGGCCGAAGCAGCAGGGGTCTGGCCGGTATCCGGACAGCTGATCAGAGGAACATCGGCTGGTCCGGTAAAGAAAGGTGAAAAAACAGAATGTCTGAAAAAAGGCTGAAGGACGTAGCGCTTGCTATGGGGGTCAGCGTCGTTACAGTCAGTAATGCGCTTTCCGGAAGAAAGGGTGTCAGCCCCGCGACAGCTGAGGCCATTGTAGATAAAGCAGTGGAGCTGGGTGTGGATTTGTCCAGATACAGGAGCCGGAAAAATAATTCTTATACAATAGGCATATTCGTTTCCTCCAGATATATCTCTCTGGGCGATTCCTTCTACTGGAAGATGTATGAGAAAACAGCCTATGCCGCATCGAGAAAACATTGTTTTTCCATGCTTGAAATTTCTGATGAGGAGAGTGAAAAAACACCGCTTCCGGAAATGCTGAGGCAGCAGCAGATCGATGGGCTGATCATTATCGGACGATTGCAGGAAGATTACATGATAAAAATCATCCGTCATTCCTCTGTGCCGATCGTTCTTCTTGATGTATACAGCAGCACTTACCACTGCAGTGCTGTAATGTCGAACAATTACTATGGTATGTACCGGTCGACAGCCTATCTGATTGACCACGGTCACAGGGAGATTGGTTTTGTCGGAACCGGAATCACCTCCAATAACGTTATCGAAAGATTTATGGGGTACCGGAAATGCCTGATGGACTACGGGCTGCCGTTTCATCCTGAATATGTTGTCCGGGACCGTGATATTAACGAGCGGATTATTCTGCAGCTGCCGGATAAGCTTCCGACAGCCTTTGCGTGCAGCAGTGATTATGCAGCACAGTTTCTGGAAATGGAGCTTTCCAAGCGGGGGCTTCGAATTCCGGATGATATCTCAGTGACGGGTTATGATAATTTTCTTTATAAACGTGCAGAGTCCATTCCATACACAACATATAATGTCGACATGGAACAGATGGGACGGACCGCTGTAAAAATGCTTATCCGTAAAATAGAGGGAAGAGATTCTACAGCCTGCGCCAAATACATTGACAGTACAATGATCGAGAGAAGCAGTGTGAAAACGCTTCTGCCGAAAGGAGAGGATCATCTGGCATGAAAAAATCAGTCACGCTTGCCGACATCGGCCAAAGGCTTGGTGTCAGCACAGTTACGGTATCAAAGGCTCTGTCCGGGCAAGGCGGTGTCAGCGATGAACTGCGCCAGAAAATCATCACTCTTGCCGGAGAAATGGGCTACAGAAAAGCCGAGCGAACCGTAAATACGGGTGAGCATGTTACAATTGGCGTCATTGTCGCCGAGCGTTATCTTGAGGAAATGCGCAGTTTCTATTGGAAGCTGTACCAGGAGCTTGCGGCAAAGGCACTTGCAAAGGAATGCTTTACACTTCTTGAGGTTGTTGATGCAGAAGCTGAGAGGACATTACAAATCCCCGGACTCATCCTGCAGCACAAGGCAGACGGGTTAATTGTCATGGGAGCATTTTCCCACTCCTACGTTTGTAATCTTGCAGAAAAAGCAGACATTCCGCTGGTTGCCCTGGATACGACGATTGAGAATGGAAAGAGTTCAGTGGATGCCGTTGTCAGCGATAATATGCATGGTGCCTATATCATGACCAACTACCTTTTTTCGCTTGGGCACAGGGACATCGGCTTTGTAGGTACGGTCCTTGCCACGCAAAGCATAGAGGAACGCTTTCTCGGCTTTATGAAAGCGAGACTTGAGCACGGAGAAAGTATGGAAAATGTCGTTTTGTCCAAAGACAGGGACATGGAAAAGGGCGTAATCGACATGGACAGGTTTTTTCACGTAAAGGCTGACCGCATGCCGACCGCCTTTTTCTGTAACTGTGATGTGACAGCGCAGCGTCTGATCTGTAAGCTGGAGAGCATGGGATATCGTGTCCCAGAGGATATTTCAGTAGTGGGATTCGATAATTTTGTAGTAGATAATTTCAATAAAATCGGCATTACGACCTATGAGATTAATACCGGCGCAATGGCTGCAAAGGCCGTTCATGTTCTGCGACAGTCCATCCGGAATCCCGCTTACTCAAATGGCATCTCTTATATTAATGGAAAATTCATTTTGCGGGAAAGCGCCAGAAAGATCGGACCACCAATACCGTTCGTGTTCACATAAACAGCCACTATGGATACTGCAGTCTGGGCAGATCACAAAAGATCCGCCCGGGCTTTTTTTCTGAACTGTCCAGGGGTCATACCGGTATTCCTGCGAAACAGATTGATAAAGTGATTTACATTCTCAAAGCCGCATCGCCGGCTGATTTCCTGAACCTGGAGATCTGTTGTAAGCAGAAGCTTTTCCGCCTGTCCGATTCTGTTCCTGTTGCAGTCATGCAGCGGGGGAATCCCGTAAATACCAGCATATTCCCTGCACAGTCTGTATCTGTTTATGTGATACTGCTGTTCAAGGACCTGCAGAGAAAAACTGCGTTCCGGGTGATGCAGAATGACATCATGCATTTCCTGTAAATAGGCTGGGATATTGCCAGACGATTCATGATTTTCATCTGTGATCCATGTACACACACTGGTAAAAAGATCACAAAGTGCCTGATGCATCTGAAGAAAGCTTTTCTGGTCAACCTGGTCCGGTATCTTCCCAATACGGCTGAAATAGACATCCAGTGCCGGTATGTCAGCACTTTCAGACAATATCCCTGTACCAATCAGCTTCCTGTACATGATCAGTTCCTCGCCTCCTGCTGCCAGAATCTGGTATCTGCACGGAAGCAGCATCGAATGTACAGCGAAGCTGGCAGATGGGCACACAATATATTGTCCCGCCGAAACCTGCCAGTTCTTCCGCCCCTCCTGAACCCGAACACCACCCTCCTGACATCTGAGGATGATCATCTCAGACGTCAGCTGAAGACGCAGAGAAAACGGAAATTCGACGCTGACGTCTCCGCGGGCGAGAACATGCAGGTATTGTTCTGTTGCCTGTTGCGGCCGTGGATTTTCCAATCCTTCTGCCTCTTCATATTTGTAATAATGCTGAAACAGCTGGCTTAATGTAAGCTCTGTATTTACCATCATGCCTGGCTTAAAGGCTTTCTGCAGATAGGTTTCGTAATCCATCGCCGCTCCAATCCTCACAGGTTAATTAATTTAAGCTACCATATTTTCTGATAGCATCATATAAAATATTGCGCGAATTATTAAGATGAAATATGCATAAATATCAAGCTGAATTACTGTATATTATTAACAAATATAACACATAATGCAATATTATTACATAATACGCAAGAATAGATGATGACGAAAAAAGAGTAATGCTATAATTAAATTAAAGTTAAACAAGCGATCGATTAGCTTAAATAGCCAGCAATTCTTAATGTCTAAGGGAGGAAGAATCCATGAAAGCAAAGAAAATTATCACAGCCGGACTTGCGGCAATCATGACCATGTCGCTTGCAGCATGCGGATCTGGAAGTACAGCATCTACAGGCAGCTCCGCCGGTTCAGGAAGTGCAGCAGCGGCAGACAGCACAGCTGCCGCAAGCAGCTCGGTTACCGCTGCATCATCATCCACAACTGGAGCATCCGGATCCTCAGATTTTCTGAGCATTGAAGTAGGGAAAACAGATACAGACCTCACGGGTACTGTAAAATTCCTTACAAACAGAACGGATATGCTGAAAGATGACTACAATGGCACCACCTGGAAGGATTACATTGCGGAATTTAATAAGGTATATCCCAACATCGAAATTGATGTTGAAGGCCTGACAGATTATGCAAATGATGCGCTGACCAGACTGCAGGGCGGTGACTGGGGCGATGTCATGATGATTCCGGCAGTTGTATCAGCTGATCTTCCCACCTATTTCGAGGATCTCGGTTCCTCAGACGAAATCAGCAAGATTTACAATTACACATCCGGAAAGACCTATAATGGTGAGGTATACGGTATTCCGATCACTGCAACAACACCTGGATTTGTTTACAACAAGAAGGTTTTCCAGGATGCCGGTATTACAGAAATTCCAACGACAGTAGATGATTTCCTGAAGGATCTGCAGGCGATCAAGGACAAGACAGACGCCATTCCGCTTTATACCAACTATGTAGCTGGCTGGACAAACGCAAAATGGGACGATGTAATCGGCATCACCACAACAGGAGATGACACCTATCTGAATCAGAAGATGCTTCACTCAAAGGACATTTTCTCTGATCCCGGTGATGGAACAGGCGCTTACAACGTATACAAGGTTCTTTACGATGCAGTGAAAAACGGATGCACAGAAGATGACTTCTCTACTACAGACTGGGAATCCTCAAAGACAAAGCTGAATAATGGTGAGATCGGCTGTATGATGCTTGGTTCCTGGGCAGTTACACAGATGCAGGGCGCAGGAGATCATCCGGATGATGTCGGATTCATGGCATTCCCGATGACTGTAAACGGTAAGCAGTATGTGAATGCGAATGCAGATTACAGCTTTGGTATCAATCCTGATTCCAAGAACCTTGAAGCAGCAAACATCTGGGTAAAGTGGATGACAGAACAGTCTAATTTCTCCGCAAACGAAGGCGGACTGGCAATTACCAAGGATGGCAAGAGTGCTGACTTCTATAAGGAAATGGAAGATGCAGGCTGCATCATCAAGGAAAATGCTCCGGCAGTCAAGGGCGAGGAGGATCTTCTCTCCGATCTGAATCAGGAGTCTGAGCTGAACATCGGCAGCGACGATGGATCCAGAAATGCAAAGATCATAGAGGCCGCTTCAGATGGAAGTGAATCCCTGGATGATATCATGAATGAATGGAATGACAAGTGGAACAGTGCTGTTGATGATCTCAGCTCTGTATCATCCGCTTCCTGAAAAGTGAAACAGCATTTACACATCATGCGGACACAATAGTCATTCTATTACAGGCATGACAGACGAAAGCGGGAGCTTTCATAAAAAGGAAAACAGGAAAAGGCGGGCTTTTTCCCGCCTTTTTCTCTGAAGTAATGTGAAGATTGCAAGACTGTGGATCAGACGATGCATGATGCCGCAGTCAGGACAGTATTTGATACTTACATATTTGAAGGTTCACTTTTCCGGGAAGGAAGAGGGAGGCAATGATGAGTGGTATGACAACTACAGAACCCACAAAGAAATCCTTCTGGAAATCCAGAAGAGGACAGCAGGTTGCAGTAATTATTGCATTTACGGTGATCCCGGTCTTCCTGCTGTTACTGTTCACCTATTTTCCATTCGCGGAAATGGTGAAGTTCAGCTTTTATAAAATGCGTTATGTCGGCAAGCGCGTGTTTGTCGGCTGGGCAAATTACAAAGAGCTCTTTACACGGGACGATATCAGCGGTTCGCTGATCCTGTGTCTTTACTATATGGTCGGAGCAATCGTACAGACATTCCTTGCCTTGTACTTTGCATCAATTCTCTCCATGAAAGTAAAGTGCGGAAAGCTCTTCAAGGGCTGCATCTTTTTCCCGTATCTGATCAACGGTATTGCCATTGGTTTTATCTTCAAGTTCTTTTATACCAGAGGCTATGTCCTTGATACCGTGCTGCATGCGTTCGGCATTCCGCTTTCCTCTCTGCCATATTGGCTGAAGGATAAGGCGATTAACAACTGGTCCCTTGTCTACTCTTCGGTTTGGAGATATATGGGCCAGAACATGGTGCTTTTCATCGGGTCAATCATGTCCATCGATTCCTCCCTTTATGAAGCCGCAGCGCTGGATGGTGCCAACGGATGGCAGAAATTCAAATATATCATTCTGCCGGGTATAAAAACAATTTTTACCCTGAATATCATCCTCTTCATCACCGGATCACTGTCTGCTTTTGAGGCGCCATACGTCATCACGGGTGGAAACAATGGAACCGGTACCTTCTTCGTCATCATGGACAAGGTTGCACATACATCCCAAAAGGTCGGGCTTGCCTCGGCAATGGCGGTATTCCTGCTGTGTATCATATTCCTGGCAACGATTCTTCAGAAGATTTTCTTCAAATATTTCTTCCGGAATGCGAATGCGGATGACGAGAGCCTGGAGGCCAAAAAAGAGAAAAAGAAGGCAGCAAAGGCATCTGCCGGAATAGCACGGAAAGGAGGCATGCAGGCATGACAGCAAAGACAGCATCAAGCTATAAAATCAAGCATCAATACAGTGCGGGTTTTATCGTCTGGACAATTTTCAAATACTTCACCCTGATTCTTGTGTCCTTCACATCTGTGCTTCCGATTGTCTCCTGCGTCATCACGGCATTTAAGAGCAAGACTGAGTATCAGAACACAAATGTAATGCAGCTTCCAACCGTATGGAAATTTTCCAATTTTGCGGAAGCCTTTAAAATGGCAAACATGGGAAGAGCCTTTCTGAATTCCCTGATCATTCTGATCTTTGTCATCATCGGCTCTATTCTGCTCGGCACCTCACTGGCTTTTGCGCTAAACAGGTTTAAGTTTGTCGGAAACGGACTGATCCGCAATCTGTTTACCTTTGCGGCTTTGCTTCCCGGCATTGCAATGCAGGTTTCTACCTATTCCATTATGAGCAGCCTGCATCTGATCAACCATCTGTATGGATACAACATCCTGATGATGGGAACGGATGTCATTTCAATTTACATCTTTATTCAATATTATGAGAATCTGCCGATTTCACTCGATGAATCCGCAATTCTTGACGGTACAAACTATTTCCAGATTTACTGGCATATCCTGCTTCCGCTTTTGAAGCCGGCAATTGTGACCTGTATTATTCTGAAGGGTGCCAACACCTATAACGAATATTACTGTGCACATCTTTATCTGCAGAAACCGGAGCTTTGTACTGTAGCCATCTCCCTATACACCTTCACGGGGCCAATGGGCAATCAGTACAACTACATCTGCGCAGGCGTTATCATTTCTCTGCTTCCTGCACTCATTGTCTTCCTGCTGTGTCAGGATCAGATCTACAACGGCATCGCCGCAGGAGCAGTCAAGGGATAATTGGAAATGCCGGGCATTAACCCGGCATTCTTTCTGACTGCATACTTCAATAGAAAACCGGTTTTACAAAAATACAGAAGAAAAAGCAGAAGGAAAAATAACATGGATATGAAACAGGAAATAAAAAAGGAACTTACCGGTCACATCATTCCGTTCTGGAAATCTCTGCGTGATGACACCTATGGCGGATACTACGGATTCATGGATTACGACCTGAAGCTTGACCGCAGGGCGGTAAAGGGGTGCATTCTGAACAGCCGTATCCTTTGTTTTTTTTCTAACGCAGCAATGATTCTGAAGGACGAAGCTCTTCTTGATGAGGCGCGCCACAGTTATGAATTCCTGGTAACGCGCTTTCTGGATACAAAGCACGGAGGCGTCTATTGGTCTGTCAA
>JAJGAH010000083.1 GCA_020844525.1 Eubacterium sp. | reverse complement strand
GATTGATGCCGATGGAGCGATAAGCACCTCTTCTGCTGCTATCCCCATAGGTAGCATATGGATCATAGGGCGTTCCCTGGAAATGTGAGGACAGCAGGTATTTGACATCCTCCGGTGTGATCTTTCTCTCAGGTGTCAGACACCATGGGATATTGTCGGATTCCGGGCGGTAATCCGCCTGTTCCCCGTCCCAGGATGCGGAATCCGGATTCAGATACCGGGCCATAAACCAGGCACGTGGCGTATTGTAGACATGGTCTGCATCATCGTGGCTTCCGAATGCGTCTCTCGGGTTAAAGATATTTTGCGATTCTGATCCGGTTTCAGAATCCGTAAACGTGAGGTCCAGGTGATTTTCCGCCATGAACGTCTTCAGGTCCGCAGAACACATATATTCGCGCTGGCTGCCAAAAGCATCTTCCAGGTCAAAGGAGTCGATGCCGAGCTGATTGGGCATTATGACGTATTTGTCATCCGGAACTCTTCTGGCAATCCAGTGATGTCCACCGATGCTCTCCAGCCACCAGATTTCATTCCTGTCCTGAAAGGCCATACCATTGGACTCATAGGTGCCGTATTTTTCCAGGAGACTGCCCATGCGAAGCACGCCTTCACGGGCACTGTGAATATATGGGAGTGTGAGGACGACGAGGTCCTCCTCACCGATTCCGCCGGGTATTTCCGGTTCTCCATCCCTGGCAGGCTTAAACTCTGCCAGGGGATCTGCTCCCAGGACCCGCTCGTTTGTCGTAATGGTTTCTGTAGCGGTCATCCCTACATTTGCCTCATTCACACCGCTTGCCGCCCAGATTCCTTCTCCCTCAAGTGCATTTGGTACTGCGGTATAGCGCATCGGATGTTCCGGAAGGTCTATTTCTACATGAGACAGGACAGAACGGTATCTGCGCGGCTGTTCCTCCGGCAGAACAACAGTGAATTTTTTGGGTGTGTATTTCCCGGATGGTGAATCGTCATTTCTTGCAATGAAGGTTGAACCGTCATAGGTTGCCTTCTTCCCAACCAATATTGTTGTACAGGACATATTTGTGCCTACCTTTCTCCTGGCTTCAGGATTGCTTCTGTATTTTATAGCTTCCTTTCCTTTAAGAGCAGCTTTTTAAGCAATATCCGATTTTTTACTCCTTCATTGTTCTTCTATAGTCTGCAGTATATTATTACAGGCGAAGGATGCCTTTTTGGCAATCCTCCGCCTGTCTGTCAGCATTATTTCTTTTTCTTCGCATTTTTGCGTGCGAGGGCTGCAAGCTGCTGCTGCATCTTTTTCTCCGCAGCCTTCTTGCTGTCTTTATTCTTTCCACCAAGCTTACTCATGAAATCGCCTTCCTTCTGTTATAAATCTGATCTTATTCTATCACGTTCCTGCGTTCCGGTCATGTGATTGCAGTAAAAAAGAGCCGGATCTGTAACGGAACCGGCCCCAGCATATAAATTACATTCCCTTTTCAGAGATCGACGTAGTTATCTGCATCTCCATCGGCTACATAATAGGCTCTGTTTTCTTCCGGTTTTACATAAATGGTGAGATCTTTTGCGGCAGGCGCTGCTGCTTTTACTCTTGCGATAATGTCAGCCTGTGTAAACTGCTTTCCAGCGTACTGCAGAATCACATCGGTTTTTACTTCACTTTTCTTGGATGCCATTTTGCTTTACCTCTTTCACTTTATTCACAGATTTTCAGAATTCGCAGAATGTCAGACCGTATCCATACAGTCAACAGAAATATGACGACGGAAAGACTTCTGTATATGTAAGTATAGCACGTCAGCCATTCATGATGTGTACATATTTTTCCCGGGATTGCAGGTTTCCATGTGCAAACTGTCAGAATTTATTTTCTGGCAACACCGCTCTCTCTGGCTGCTTTTGCGACAGCAGCTGCTACTGCGTCCTTTACTCTCGGATCAAAGGCCTTTGGCAGAATGTAATCGGCGGAAAGCTCCTCATCGGATACAAGTCCTGCGATTGCCTTTGCTGCGGCGATCTTCATGGCATCATTGATATCGGAAGCGCGGACATCAAGGGCACCGCGGAAAATGCCCGGGAAGCAGAGTACATTGTTGATCTGGTTCGGGAAGTCACTTCTGCCTGTGGAGACCACTGCTGCTCCTGCAGCCTTGGCTTCATCCGGATAGATTTCCGGGACAGGGTTTGCGCAGGCAAAGATGATCGGATCCTTTGCCATGGTGCGTACCATATCCTGTGTCAGTGTGCCGGGAGCGGATACACCAATGAATACATCCGCGCCCTTGATCACTTCCGCCAGGGTACCGGCTGTATGGTTTCTGTTGGTAATTTTGGCCATTTCTTCCTTGACCGGATTTAATCCCTCACGTCCCTCGTAAATAGCGCCCTTTCTGTCGGTCATGATGACGTTCTTCAGGCCCATGGAGATCAGCAGCTTGATGATTGCAATGCCGGCTGCACCTGCACCGGAGGTGACAATCTTGATATCTTCGATATTTTTACCGACCACCTTCAGGGCGTTCATCAGTCCGGCAAGGGTGATCACAGCGGTTCCGTGCTGGTCATCATGGAAGATCGGGATATCGGTGCATCTTTTCAGCTTCTCTTCGATCTCAAAGCATCTCGGAGCGGCAATGTCCTCCAGGTTGATGCCGCCGAAGGAACCGGCAAGAAGAGAAACAGTTTTTACGATTTCATCTACATCGTGAGTCCTTACACAGAGCGGGATGGCATCGACATCACCGAAGGCCTTGAAGAGTGCACATTTTCCCTCCATAACCGGCATACCGGCTTCCGGTCCGATATCACCAAGTCCAAGGACTGCGGTACCATCTGTAACAACCGCGACAGTGTTCCATCTTCTGGTCAGCTCGTAGCTTTTATTGATATCCTTCTGGATCTCCAGGCAGGGCTGGGCAACGCCGGGTGTATAAGCCAGGCTGAGCGCTTCGGCACTGTTTACCTCTGCACGGAGCTTGATCTCTATTTTTCCCTTCCACTCATAGTGCTTTTTCAGAGACTCTTTTGCGTAATCCATCTAAACGATCCTCCATAATGATCTTCAGTAAAAACTGTTACACATGCAATATAATGCATTATCCCTTCAGAGTAAATCATAAATTTTTAAATATGGACCGGTACGGCTCTCTGTTCCACGCTGGTGTAGAAGACGATCTGTGTCTTTGTACGGCCGAATTTCTGAAGTTCATTGATGAAGTGGTCCAGCTCCGTTGTACTCTGGAAGAGAACCTCAATCAGCATAGAGTAGTCTCCTGTGACGCAGTTGCATTCCACAACATTCGGGATGGATTTGATATAGGGATAAAATTCGGGCTTCTGGTTTGGCTCTACCTCCAGGTTGATGAAGGCTTTAATATGATAATTCAGCAGCATAGGATTGATCTGTGCATGGTAGCCGGTGATAATGCCCTCTTCCTCCAGTTTTTCCAGGCGTGCAGAGACGGATGGGGATGAGAGAAAGACATCTGCCGCAAGCTCCTTCAGGGGAATGCGGGCGTCTTTCTGTAGGATATTCAGGATTTTGATATCGATGGCGTCCAGTTTTTTCAATTTGGCCTTCCTTTTTGCACTTTTCGTCCCGCTTCGCGTGACCCGTGCTCATACCTGTTGCCTTCGAAAGCCCGGCCAGTCTCTTACGCGCGCTTCGCGTGCGACGAGTCTGCCCGTGTTTTCGAAGAGCGTTCTCTTGTGTACTGCATAAGCTGCGGATTGCTGCGCTGCTTCGCAGCTCCCGCAATCCTACAGGTATTCGCACTTTCGTCCCGCTTCGCGTGACCCGTGCTCATACCTGTTGCCTTCGAAAGCCCGGCCAGTCTCTTACGCGCGCTTCGCGTGCGACGAGTCTGCCCGTGTTTTCGAAGAGCTTATGCAGTAAAAAAAGAGGTGCCGGTGGTGTTGTGCTACCGGTACCTCTTTGTACACAAATGATTATAAACCTTCCTGCCGGAGATGCAAGAAAAAAATTTCAGTCTGGTTTATTTTATTCGGCATAATTGCTACCTGCTTAACAATATTTGTCAAATGATCATGAATTTCTTCTCACTCAACCTTTTCGACTTAACTTATTTACATCAGGCTTCCAGAGTGCTATTCTCGCTGCATCCGAAGGGACATCCGATAAGGATATCCGGATACATGATGTGCGCACATCTTTTTCATTAATAAAACGGATTTTACTTATTCCCACTTGCTGCTGACAGGTGCTGGCAGGATGAAGAAGAATCTGGGAAATAGCGATTCTAGAGAATATGATTTTAGAGAATCTCAGGAAAATAGCAGAAAATCAGAAATTCGTCAGGGACATGGAGGAGAGTCATCATGGAGATATTTGAAAAGATTACGGAAGGAACCCGTCTGGAAGCAGATTCAATCGGTACGCTGGAGGTACCGGAGGAAGCATATTACGGTGTGCAGTCTCTAAGGGCGGCTCGCAACTTCCCGATTACAGGAAGGAAGCTTCATCCATTGTTCATCCGCAATCTGGCCAGAATCAAGCTTGCTGCCGCGGAGACCAACCGCAGAAGCGGAAAGCTCCGTCCGGAAAAAGCAGATGCGATTGCAATCGCGTGCCATGAGATCATGCGGGGCAAGCTTGCCGGATCCTTTATCGTAGATGGTATTCAGGGCGGCGCAGGTACAAGCGCAAATATGAATGCCAATGAGGTAATTGCAAACCGCGCTATTGAGATCATGGGTGGAAAGAAGGGAGATTATTCCATCGTCCATCCGAATGATGATGTGAACATGTGTCAGTCCACCAATGATGTGATTCCAACCTGCGGAAAGCTGGCTGCGCTAGACCTCCTTGCTGATCTGGAACGGGAATTACAGGACCTCTCCAATACTCTTCTTGAAAAATCTTCCGAATTTGATCATATTCTCAAGATCGGACGCACGCAGCTCCAGGATGCGGTTCCCATGCGTCTTGGCCAGACCTTTCATGCATATGCTACCATGGTTTCCAGAGACCGTGCGCGGCTGATGAACCTGAAGAAGGAACTCTTCACGGTAAACATGGGCGCCACTGCTATTGGAACGGCCATTAACACTTCTGATTTTTATTTCTACAATATCGTCCCTGAACTTGGAAAAATTACCGGATATCCGCTGACACAGGCGGAGGACCTGTTCGATGCAACGGAAAATCTGGACAGCTTTGTATCGGTTTCCGCTGGCCTGAAGACCTGTGCAGTTGATCTTTCAAAGATGTGCAATGATCTGCGTCTGCTCTCAAGCGGCCCGCGTGCGGGAATTGGTGAAATATCTCTGCCTGCGATGCAGAATGGCTCCTCTATCATGCCTGGAAAGGTAAATCCGGTTATTCCTGAGGTTGTGACCCAGGTGGCCTTTGAGGTTGCCGGAAATGATACAACGATTATGATGGCGGCAGAGGCAGGTCAGATGGAGCTCAATGCCTTTGAGCCGGTGCTGTTCTATAACCTGTTCGATTCCATCACAGAGCTGACGCATGCGGTGAATACGCTGCGTGTAAACTGTGTAGAGGGCATCACAGCAAATGAAGACCGCTGCAGCGAGCTGCTGCATGCAAGTGTCGGAATTGCAACCGCACTGAACCCCTATATCGGATATAAGAAGGCTGCTGAAATCGCAAAGAAATCTCTCAAGACCAGCATTCCGGTAAAGGATCTGGTACTGCAGGAGCATCTGATGACAAAGACTGATCTGGAACAGGTGCTGGACGCTTACAGCCTCACCGCCATTCACTCCGGTAATCAGAGAACAAGTGCCGTATAAATTAGCAGCAGACGATTCTGTGTTTATACATCCACATGTACGTCTGCCTCTGCTTCTGCTTCGGCCTTGAAATCTTCAATCTGTCCCGGAGAAAGCTCGGGGAGCTGCTTAGTAGATTCCACCCCGAAGTAGCGGAGAAATTTTTCAGTTGTGCCAAGTAGAATGGGCCTGCCCGGTACGTTTAACCGCCCCAGTTCCTGGACCAGGTCATATTCCAGCAGCTTGTTGACCGCATGCTCGGAGCTGACACCACGGATCTGTTCGATCTGCGCCTTCGTGACAGGCTGCTTGTATGCAATAATAGACAGTGTCTCCAGTATAACATCTGTCAGCTGGGGCTTTTTTGGATGTCTGGCGAGGGTAATCAGTACATCATAATACTGCTTTTTGGTAGAGAGCTGCCAGGATCCGTTCAGGTCAAGGAGCTGAATGCCGGATTCCGGACGGTTCAGACGCTCCTGTAATGCACGCAGTGCCTTCTTGATTTCAGATACGCTGCGGCCAAGAGAGGCCGCCAGTCTGGACTCCTCTACAGAATCACCCATTGCAAAAAGAAGGGCCTCCAGTGCGCCTTCCAGCGTCGTATCCTCCGTCTCTGCAAAGGAAGGCTGGCTGTTCTGGGACCCGTCTTCGGCAGTTGTATTATCTGTGGAATCCGGACTCTCTGCATCTATAGGTTCTGCGTTCTGTTTGGGCACATTTGTTTCTATGTTGTTCTCTTCCTGCATTTGATTCTTCCATTTCATTCTGTGGTGTCTGATTTTCAAAATATAATCTCATTGACAGCTGAGATAGGCATATCATTTCATAAGCTGCGGGCATACGCATTGATTTTGCAGCGCAGGACTCCATGAATGATACTGTGTGCCTGCGTTCTGGTCTCATACTTGCAGGTAAACTGTGCATTGCTATTAAAACAGCTCGTTGAAGGGCTTATTTCCTGCATCCTCCCGGTAGGCGTCACCTGCCAGCGAGGTTTCGTGCACGTCCTCCAGGGACTCTATCTCAATATCGCCAAAAAGATTTTCCTGGGTACAGTGTATTTTTCCAAGTTTCATGAGCTCCAGTACAGCCAGAAAAGTAACAACCGTGTTCATCTTGGTGTGTTGCTTCTCCAGAAGCTTCCGGAAGGACACCTTTCGCTTTTTGCGAGTTACAATCTGTACGTAGTCCAGCTTGTCCGGGAGGGATACCTCGTCCCGCTCAATGTGTCCGAATTTGCTTCGGATCGGGTCCACCTTATCCTGCTGTCTTTTCAGAACGAATACAAAAATATCGTGGAGTCTGTCCAGCGTTACACCATCGAGAAGCTGGGCGGGATCTACTGGCGGGGTATACCGGGCAACCTCCTTTGGAAGATGCTGCCGCCTGGTAACCAGATTACCGGCATTGTCCGCATAGTCCCGCAGTTTTTGGGAAATCGCCTTATATTCCTTGTATTCCAGAAGCTGCTGCACCAGTGTCTCCCGGGGATCAATCTCTTCACCGGTTTCTTCGTCCACTTCCCGGGGCAACAGCATTCTGCATTTGATGTCAATCAGGGTGGCCGCCATGACCATAAATTCGCTGGTCACATCCATATCCTCGTGATCCATCTGTCTTACATAGTCCAGATACTGGTCTGTGATCTCTGCAATCGGGATATCGTAGATATCTATTTTGTTTTTGTCGATCAGGTGCAGGAGCAGGTCCAGCGGTCCCTGAAATACCGGAAGATTGACGGATATTGCCACTGTATTAACATTTCCTTTCCAGGCAGCAATTGCCTGCATCATCCTGCGGGACAATTGACCTGAATATGTATGGTTACAATTTCTCTTGGATTGTGTATCCGGATGGGAATGGTGTGTTCGCCACAGCCGGAACTTACTATAACACTTTTTCCGTTTCTTTGAAACAGACCATAAGCCTTTCCAGTAAAGATGTGGAAATCCGGGCTGATCAGGCCGCTGTGCTTTCCAAAGCGGACAATGCCACCGTGGTAATGGCCACAAAGCGTCAGGTCTGCACCCCATTCCAGACAGGCATCCATCCCGGTCGGATCATGGGCCAGAAGGATGTCCAGGCGGTCCGGAGCCGGGCCCTGCTGTGAGTCGGAAGCTTTTGCATGGAAGGCGTCTGCAATTGCCCGGAATGGAAGGATTTCATGATGGAAACGTCCATAATAACGCCGGTCCATACTGAATCCGTATATTCGTACCGGGAGATTACGAACCAGAACATCTGCCGTTTCATTCTGGAGCAGAATGATATGTCCGGATTTTTGCAGGGCTGCCAGAAAATGCGGATACATATCTCCGTATACTTCCGGATATATTTTTGTGCGGTATTCATGGTTGCCCATCCCCATGTAGATATTGCCGGTAGAATTCATATTGCCGGAAGGGTTGTGCTCCGGATGCTTTGCAGCCCAGTCCTCCGCCAGACTGGTCAAAAAAGCAGCTGCCGGCTCAACGGGCGAACCGGGCTTTCCCACGATGGAATCTCCCCCGCAAAGGATCAGGTCCGGGTTGTTTTTCTGAAGTATGGAACGGATGGATGCTGCTTCTTCCGGTCTGCAGCAGTTATGCAGATCTGAGAAAAAACAGATCGTGAGGGACCCGGAGGGGATCCCAGGCTTCTGTATGCTCAGTTTGTATTGGGTATCGTTGTATTTTTTCATTTCAATACTGGTTATCGTCAGGCACTAACGGTTTATTGCGAATAAATGTAGAAATATAGTCGAAACGCAGAAACATAAGAAGAAAAGCTCTGGCATTTACATGTCAGAGCTTCTCATGTGCAAATTAATTATATTTACGT
>JAJGAH010000082.1 GCA_020844525.1 Eubacterium sp. | reverse complement strand
TAGAGCAACGGCCTTCTAAGCCGTGGGTCGGGGGTTCGAATCCCTTCAGGCACGCTTGGAACGGAAGCTCCTGTTGCATAGAGCGGGATCTTCGGGTTCCAGCTTTCATTTTCATATATGGTGGATATAGCGTAGTTGGTTAACGCGCCAGATTGTGGCTCTGGAGATCGTGGGTTCGAATCCCTCTATCCACCCTGCCGTGATGGCGAGACAATGGGCTATCGCCAAGCGGTAAGGCACAGCACTTTGACTGCTGCATTCGCCGGTTCGAATCCGGCTGGCCCAGGTTTCCTGGAGCATTAGCTCAGGTGGTAGAGCACTTGACTTTTAATCAAGTTGTCCGGGGTTCGAGTCCCCGATGCTTCACGAGGAGATGACAGAATGTCATCTCTTTTTTTACGAATCGTTCTCATTTTCTGTGGCTGTTCGGTTCCGTGAACAGCGTGTTCCAAGCATGTTCCATTAAAAGGTAAATGTATATTACATACCAGTGTTCTCATGGATTGCGGTGTGATTTTGCGGCTATGGCGGAATTGGCAGACGCGGCGGGTTTAGGTCCCGTTGGGAAACCATGCAGGTTCGAGTCCTGTTAGCCGCAGTGAATAATATCCTCTCGTTTTTTATTTTCCCAGATTTGAAGCATCATATCATAACGTTATCACAGGCCTGCATCAGTATATTTTTAATGAATCATGTTATGAATTTTCCGGGTTCAGGCAGATGCATCAGCAAGACTATATCAGATAAAACGGCAAGAATTTTTCATTGAAATTTATTGTAATAAAACGCAAAGGGATCGACAGCATTGTCGTATTCTTTACGGAAAAGAGGTAGAAATGACCAAGGATCAGTATGAATCTCTGCAGTTGAAACAGCTTCGCGAGATTGCGAAGTCCAGAAAAATCAGAGGCACAACGGCAATGCGCAAAGAGCAGCTGATTGAGCGGATGCTGGAAGAGGACAGAAAGGAAGCTGAGGCAGGATCTGCAGTCCGGACGGAAGAAAAAGACAAATCCGTCCACAGCGAAACATCAGAGCATGCGATCCGAACCGGTCGCAACGGAGCATCGGAACATGCGGTTAAATCCGGACGGTCTGAGCGTACAGACAGGTCCAGGCACAACAGAGCAGCTGAACGCGATAACGAATCTGAATACACCGGCGTACATGAACACGCATGTCAGAAGGAGCACTATTCCAGTCGGACAGGCCGCAAGAATGAGGGCGCTGATGAGACGGATAATGATCAGATGCGTCAGGAACTGAACAAGCTGAACAGCGGCTCCGAAGCCCATGGCATTCTTGAAGTGATGGCTGATGGTTATGGCTTCATACGTTCCGATAACTTCCTTCCGGGTGAGGATGATGTCTATGTTTCTCCCTCCCAGATCAGGAAGTTTAAGCTGAAAACAGGGGATATTGTCTGCGGTAATACAAGAATCAAAACGCAGAGCGAAAAGTTCTCGGCACTGCTTTTCGTGAATACTGTCAACGGTCTGGATCCCTATGTGAATGCAAGGAGAATGAATTTTGAGGACATGACGCCGATTTTTCCGAATGAGCGCATCCGGCTGGAGCGTCCGGGCGGGCCGGTCGCCATGCGTATTGTGGATTTGGTCAGTCCTATCGGCAAGGGACAGCGTGGCATGATCGTTTCACCGCCAAAAGCCGGAAAAACTACGCTGTTGAAAGACGCGGCAAAATCCATTCTGCAGAATAATCCGGAAATGCATGTGATCATTCTTCTGATTGATGAGCGGCCGGAAGAGGTGACTGACATCAAGGAAACCGTTCGTGGCAGGAACGTTGAAGTGATCTATTCGACCTTCGATGAGCTTCCCGAGCATCACAAGAGAGTTTCGGAAATGGTGATTGAGCGGGCCAAGCGTCTGGTCGAGAACAAAATGGATGTCATCATCTTCATTGACAGTATTACGCGGCTGGCCCGGGCTTACAATCAGGTTGTGCCGCCAAGCGGAAGGACATTATCCGGAGGACTTGATCCTGCAGCACTGCATATGCCGAAACGCTTTTTTGGAGCTGCACGGAATATGCGTGAAGGAGGAAGTCTTACGATTCTGGCTACTGCACTGGTTGACACGGGAAGCAAGATGGATGATGTCGTATATGAGGAGTTTAAGGGAACCGGTAATATGGAGCTGATCCTGGACCGTAAGCTGCAGGAGCGGCGTGTCTTCCCTGCGATTGATCTGGCAAAATCCGGAACCAGGAGAGAAGATCTCCTGCTGGACCCGGATGAAATGGAAGCTGTAACCAACATGCGCAAGGCATTGAACGGGCTGAAGGCGGAGGAAGCCGGTGAAAATGTACTGAATATGTTTACGCACACAAGAAACAACCGTGAACTGGTACAGATGCTGAAAAAGCAGAGAATCGTATGAAAACCGGTTGCAATGCAAAAAACATTGTGATACACTAGTATGGCTGTTAAGCGGATACGAAAGTTGAGACACAGCATACCAATAAATTTACCAGATGTGATTGGAAGAGGTGAAAAATATGAAAGAGGGAATTCATCCGGAGTATTATGAAGCTACCGTTACATGCAACTGTGGCAATACTTTTAAGGTAGGTTCTACAAAGAAGGAAATCCACGTCGAGATCTGCTCCAAATGCCATCCGTTCTATACAGGACAGCAGAAGGCAGCCAAGGCTCGTGGACGTATCGATGCATTCAATAAGAAATACGGTCTTAAGTAATTGTCTGCAGCAGGGAATTGAAATGAGATGGGTCGGGACGTGTGTTCCGGCTCATTTTTTTCGGGTTTTATAAGCAGCGCGGCAATGCGATGTAATGTTTGCGCAGGGGCATTGATTAGCGTATAATGACAATGCTTGCACTTGCAGCACGCCGGCAGGAAGAACCGGTCTGAATCCGGAATAATCCTTTCGGAATTGAGCATTGCCGGTGCTATATTTGGAGGAACAGAACAGGATGCTTGAACATGGAACATCCCTTCAGGCCTTATACAAATACGGAAAAGACATCCTGATCCAGGCTGGTATTGATGATGCCCGGACAGATGCATGGCTGCTGATGGAACATGTCATGGGAATTTCCCGCAGCTATTATTTTGTACACAGAGAGGATGAAGCAGATCCGGTCCTGGCCCGGCAATATACAGAGCTGGTAAAGAAACGCTCTGCACATACTCCGCTTCAGTACCTGACAGGAGAAGCCTGGTTTTACGGAAACTGCTTTTTTGTGTCTCCGGACGTACTTATTCCGCGGCAGGATACGGAAAATCTGGTGGAAGAGGCTGAGAGGCATCTGCAATCGGGCATGCGCATTCTTGACATGTGTACCGGGAGCGGATGTATTCTTTTGTCTCTGCTCAAGAATCATCCGGATGTGTCCGGCACTGGAACGGATCTTTCTGATTCGGCACTTGCGGTAGCCAGGATCAACCGGAGCCGGCTTCATGTATCTGAAGACCGGGCAGCGTTTTTTCAGGGGAATCTTTTTGATGCAGTTCCTCCGGATATGCAGTTTGATATGATTTTATCCAATCCTCCCTATATAGCCTCTGATGTTATTCCTGCGCTTGATCCTGAGGTCCGAGACCATGAACCGCGCCTTGCCCTGGATGGTCGGAATGACGGCCTTTTTTTTGAAGAGAAGATCGCGGAAGCAGCCCGTCAGTACTTTCACGCGGACAGGGAATGCTGGCTTTTTCTTGAAATCGGATATGACCAGGGGATGAAAATGTGCGAGAGTCTGAAACGACTCGGGTATGCGAATGTCCGGATTCTGAAAGATTTCGGAGGAAATGACCGCATTGCCTGTGGCAGTTACCGAATCGGACAGAAAGGTGTGATATAATGTTTGAAAAGCTGGAAGATGTACAGATCCGGCTGGAGGAGATTCTCAATCAGCTCAGCGAACCGGATACAGCCAATGATCCGGAACGCTTTCAGCGACTGATGAGGGAACAGGCGGAGCTGCAGCCAGTTGCGGATGCATATGCCGAATACAGAAAAAACGAAGATACCATCACGGAAAATCTTGAACTTCTGGATTCCGAGACCGATCCGGAGCTGCGGGAACTGCTGAAGGAAGAGCTTCAGGATGCAAAAAAGCAGAGACCAGAGTATGAGAAAAAACTCAGGCTTCTGCTTCTTCCAAAGGATCCCAACGATGAAAAAAATGTAATCATCGAGATCCGTTCCGGTGCCGGCGGTGAGGAGGCTGCACTTTTTGCTGCTGAGATTTACCGCATGTATGCGAAATATGCCGATAGCAGGCACTGGCGGATTGATGTTGTAAATGTTGAGGAGACCGGGCTCGGTGGTTTTAAGGAGTGTACGTTCAAGGTCATTGGACAGGGTGCATATTCCCGTCTGAAATATGAGAGTGGTGTGCATCGTGTACAGCGTGTGCCTGCTACAGAGTCCGGCGGGAGAATTCATACATCGACCTGTACGGTTGCGGTTATGCCGGAGGTTACAGATGATATCACCATTGACATACCGGATAAAGATGTCAGAATTGACGTGATGCGTGCTTCTGGAAATGGCGGACAGTGTGTCAACACAACGGATTCTGCTGTCCGACTTACACATCTGCCTACCGGAATAGTCATATATTCACAGACAGAGAAAAGCCAGCTGCAGAACAAGGCCAAGGCATGGGCGCTGCTCAAATCCAAGCTGTATTTTCTGGAACAGCAGAAAAGGCATGATGAGGAGGCTGAGCTGCGCAGAAGTCAGATCGGCACGGGTGACCGTTCAGAAAAGATCCGGACCTATAATTTTCCGCAGGGCCGTGTAACAGATCACAGAATTCATCTGACATTGCATCAGATTGATGATATCATGAATGGTAATCTGGATGGGCTGATTGATCAGCTGATTGCCGCTGATCAGGCGGCAAAGCTTGCCAAAATACAGGCATAGACGCATTGTCTTCTATATATACAGAGCATAATAACAGTTTATGGATACCTGAGATACAGGTGTACGCTGGTACTGCAGCGTTTGCAGCTGGTCTTTGTGGAGTTATTATTTTATATAAAAAATCAAGAGATGATTGGGAGGAACAGATATGAAACATACAACGCTGGCAGTTATGGCTGCAGGAATCGGAAGCCGCTTTGGTAAGGGAATCAAACAGCTGGAGCCTCTGGGACCGAATGGAGAGATCATTATGGATTATTCCATAAATGACGCTATTGAGGCCGGGTTTGACAAGGTTGTTTTCATTATCCGAAAGGATCTCGAGAAGGATTTCCGTGAGATTATCGGAAGCAGGATGGAGAAAAAAATCACCTGCTCTTATGCTTTTCAGGAGCTTGATGATCTTCCGGGAGGATTCAAAAAGCCTGAGGGAAGAACAAAGCCATGGGGAACCGGGCAGGCGATTCTTGCCTGCAAGGGACTGATCCAGGAACCTTTTGCGGTCATCAATGCGGATGACTATTACGGGAAAAAGGCATTCCGTCTGCTGCACGATTATCTGATTGCAGATCATCCGACTGAGAATGGTATACATCAGATCTGTATGGCCGGATTCAGACTTGGAAATACACTTAGCGAAAACGGAGGAGTTACAAGGGGAGTCTGTGTTCTGGACAGTGAGAAAAATCTGATCGGTGTAAATGAGACCCAGAATATTATCCGTACTTCTGATGGTGCGGCTGTTCATACGGAACAGGGAGATACACCAATCGATGTGAATGCAATGGTGTCTATGAATATGTGGGGACTTCAGTCAGATTTCATTGATCTTCTTGATGATGCGTTTAAAGACTTTCTGGCTGCCATTCCTGAGGGAGACCTGAAGAAGGAATTTCTGCTCCCGACCTATATTGACCAGCTTCTGCATGAGGGCAGGGCAGTCGTAAAGGTCCTTGATACAGATGAGACCTGGTTTGGTGTCACATATCAGGAGGATAAGGACAGTGTGAAGAGAGCATTCGCAGACCTTTGCAGCAGGGGAGTTTATGGCAGGCTTGTCTGAATGATCTGTTTTGAGCCTTCACTCCGTTTCGCAAAGGCAGACCAGTGAGGGCTCAGAGACGCAGAACATACCAGAAAATGGAGAGTATAAACAGTGCAGAATTGGAAACGAGTTAAATTTATCCTTCCGGCGATGCTGCTTAGCGCAGCATGCATTCTTCCGGGGTGTGGAGATACCTCTGACACAGCGTACACGAAGGGAATGTCTGCGCTCGCGTCTGAGGATTACAATACTGCAATAACCAATTTCCAAACCGCAATTGATACCGACGGTCAGGATGCTGAGGGCTACCGGGGACTGGGTATCGCATATCTGTATCTTGGAAATTATGCGGAGGCTGTGGATGCGTTTTCAAAATCCCTGGATGCGATCCGATATCCGGGCCAGAATCAGGATTTCCGGGAGGATGTACTTCTTTATCAGGCGCAGGCTTATACGGAAGAAGAGCAGTATGATAATGCCATGACGATTTACAATGAACTTCTTGATTCCAGTAAGCATGCCGGAGAAGCATATCTGCTTCGGGGCAGGCTCTATGCATTGGAGAATAAATTCGGGCAGGCGGGACAGGACTTTCAGAAAGCAGTAGAGCTGGATGACTCCTATGATGTCTATCTGGAAATTTACAACATTTATACTGAAGGAAACCGTCAGGCAGATGGAACTGCTTTTCTGAAAGAGGTATTGAATCAGAAACCCTCGAGTGGAGACGATTATTATCAGATGGGCAAGGTCTGCTATGTTCTCAAGGACTATGAGAATGCAGAAAGCTATCTGAAAACCGCAATAGAGAAAAAAACCTCGGGCGCAGAAGCTCTGCTTGGCCGTGTGTATCTGGATGCCGGGGATTATGACAATGCCGGTACATTTTTCCAGGAATGTATCGACAATGATACCGAAGTTTCTCTCGGATATAATGGGCTGGCACTGATCGACATTCTTCAGGGACAATATGATGATGCGCTGCAGAGTATTCAGTCGGGACTGGATAGCAATGATAAAACCTATGAGGAAGAGCTCCTTTATAACGAGATCATTGCTTATGAGAAAAAACTTGATTTTGAAACGGCCGCAGAAAAGATGAAGAGTTTCCTGCAGTCTTATCCCTCCAATACGAAAGCAGTGCAGGAAAATCTGTTTCTGCAGAGCCGGGTGCAGGAGATGCAGTCGACCGCTTCCGAGAATGTAATCAGTTCCTCAGGGACGGGCAGTATGGCAGAGAATATTTCCAGCAGCAGCGCTTCAGACAGTACGGCAGCAGACAGCCAGAGCGACGTTACTTCAAATAATGCTTCCTCCTTTGTAGATGAGGATCAGGACGGTTATGACGATAACACCGGTGTGTATTATGGCACAGATACAGGCACTGATAATTCCGGAACCTATTATGACGGAAGTACAGATCAGACCTATGGTGATGCCTATCAGAACAGCGGATGGTGATGAGAGGGGACCAGTTTCAGTCGGTGCGCCGGGCACATCATGTGGCTTTGTAACCGGTGTCCGGATCCTGTCTGCTGTTACGCGTACAGAATGCAGGTGAAAATATCATGTATGAAAATGCAGAAAAAAAAGAACGGGTGATTCTGGTCGCCGTAAACACAGATGATGAGCAGCAGGTGCGTGATTCGCTTCAGGAGCTGAAGGCGCTTGCTGAAACGGATGATGTGGAGGTCGTCACCTCTGTTCTTCAGAATCGTGAGAATCCTGATCCGGGTACTTATATCGGAAAGGGAAAAATCGAAGAAATCGCTTCGATGATGGAAATGCTGGAAGCGGATGCGATTATCACAGATGATGAGCTTTCGCCTGCACAGATGAACAATCTCGCAGAAGCGCTGAACTGCCGGGTATATGACCGTACGATGGTCATACTGGATATCTTTGCGCGCAGAGCACAGACGAGCGAGGGTAAAATACAGGTTGAGCTTGCACAGCTCCGCTACCGGCAGCAGCACCTGGTAGGCATGCGATCCTATCTGTCCCGTCTGGGCGGTGGTATCGGAACCAGGGGACCCGGTGAGAAAAAGCTGGAGATAGACCGCCGTCTGATCGCTGACCGTATCAGCGCATTGAACCGGGACCTGAAGAAGGTCGCAGAGCACAGGGAGGTCCTTCGGCAGGGCAGGCAGAAGGGCAACATGAGAGTTGCTGCGATCGTCGGATATACCAATGCCGGTAAGTCCACGCTGCTGAACACATTGACACATGCGGGGGTTCTTGAGGAGGATGCATTGTTTGCCACTTTGGATCCTACAACACGCCTGCTCAATCTTCCGGAGGGCGGGCAGGTGCTGCTGACGGATACCGTCGGTTTTATACACAAGCTGCCCCACACGCTGATTGATGCCTTTCGCAGTACCCTTGAAGAAGTGGTCCAGTCTGATTATATTATTCATGTGGTGGATGCATCCAATCCGCATATGGAACAGCAGATGCAGGTAGTCTACCAGACACTTCATGAACTGGGAGCGGACCAGAAAAAGATCATCACGCTTTTTAACAAGCAGGACAGAGTTGATCAGGAAGTACATCTGCATGATCATCATGCGGATTATGTCATTCCGGTTTCCGCGAAATACGGAGAAGGACTGGACGCATTCATGCGTATTCTG
>JAJGAH010000081.1 GCA_020844525.1 Eubacterium sp. | reverse complement strand
TTCCTCCGGCTTTACCCTCCAGTCATGGTAGATAATGAGTGTTCTCACCTTGCGGATGGTTTCGTTGTCCATCTTCAAACGCCGCATGATACGCACAGCCATGGAAGCGCCGACCTCGCCGTGCCCCTTGAAATGATCAATGCCATTGGCATCCGTGGTCCTGCAGGCCGGTTTTCCCACATCATGCAGCAGCATGGTAAAACGAAGCACCCGGTCCTTCTGGACCTCAGCCATAGAAACAATGGTGTGTTCTCCTACATTATACATATGATGCGGATTGTTCTGGGGCGTATGCATCATTGCGTCGAATTCCGGGAGAATGACCCGGGTGATTCCCGCCTCATAGGCCACCTTCAGGTATTCCGGATGATCGGATGTGATCAGCTTGGTCAGCTCCACGCAGATCCGCTCTGCACTGATCTTTGCGAGATTCGGTGCCAGTCTGACAATGCCCACGATGGTATCCGGATCAATTCCGAAATTCAGCTGGGCAGAAAAGCGGACTGCACGCAAAATGCGCAGCGCGTCCTCTGAAAAACGCTCCTCCGGATTACCGACACAGCGGATTACCTTTTTCTGAAGGTCCTCCATGCCGCCGTACAGGTCGATCAGCCCCTCTTCCTCATTATAAGCCATGGCATTGATGGTAAAATCTCTTCGTTTCAGGTCTTCCGCAAGGCTTGCGGTAAAGGTAACCTGCTCAGGGTGCCTGCTGTCTTTATATTCTCCGTCAATCCGATAGGTCGTCACCTCAAAGGCCTTACCGCCCACAAGAACCGTGACTGTTCCATGTTCTATTCCAGTATCGATCGTCTTTGCGAAAATCTGCTTGATCTGTTCCGGACGGGCAGAGGTAGTGATGTCCCAGTCCTCTGGTCTTCTTCCCAGAACAAAGTCGCGGACACAGCCTCCGACCACATATGCCTCAAATCCCTTTGCATGCAGACTGTCCAGTACCATGCGGACAGTCGCCGGCAGTCTTATCTTCATATATAAATCTGTAAATCCTTTCCGTCTTTGTTATGCTATATCATAATCTGTTTTTTTCCTGCTTGCAAGTTTGCAAGGGGGAATGCCAGAACGGACATTCTATGCTGAGACAAGCAGGGATTTCACAGCCCTGTCCATTCGCAGCCGGGCGTAGTACAGCCTTGTATTGGGCCTTGCATCGGGCTTTGCATTGAGCTTTGCATCAGGCCTTGCATCAGGCCCTGCATTGGCCTGCTTGCGCCTTGACAACCAGTACACCAGCGTTTAGAATTTAGCAGGATACCAGCTGGCAAACAGCGGATGGTAACAGAACGTAATAACAAGCATGAAATAATAGCAGGAGCGGATTATGGCAAAGGATAAGAAATTAGTAGAGCAGATCACCTCCATGGAGGATGACTTTGCGCAGTGGTATACAGACGTCTGCATCAAGGCAGACCTGATCGGATACACCAGTGTAAAGGGCTGCATGGCAATCAAGCCGGCCGGCTACGCAATCTGGGAAAATATTCAGAAGGATCTTGACGCGCGTTTCAAGGCAACCGGCGTACAGAACGTATACATGCCGATGCTGATCCCCGAAAGTCTTCTGAATAAGGAAGCAGAGCTGGTTAACGGCTTCGCGCCGGAAGTTGCCTGGATCACCCAGGGCGGATCTGAGAAGCTCACGGAGCGGCTCTGCGTACGCCCGACCTCCGAGACACTGTTCTGCGATTTTTATGCCAAGGACATTCATTCCCACAGAGATCTGCCGAGGTTATACAACCAGTGGTGCTCCGTCCTGCGCTGGGAGAAGACCACCCGTCCCTTCCTTCGCTCCCGTGAATTCCTGTGGCAGGAGGGTCACACCGCCCATGCCACGGCTGAGGAGTCTGAGGCAAGGACCGTCCAGATGCTGAACGTCTATGCAGATTTCCTTGAAAATGACCTCGCCATCCCCGTTATCAAAGGACAGAAAACCGAGAAGGAAAAATTTGCAGGCGCCAAGCACACCTATACCGTCGAGGCCATGATGCATGACGGAAAGGCACTGCAGTCCGGCACCAGCCATAACTTTGATGATATCTTCGCAAAAGCCTACGGCGTACAGTTCACCGATAAGGACAACACACTGAAGTACGTGCACCAGACCTCCTGGGGCATGACAACCCGTGTCATCGGCGCCATGATCATGGTACACGGTGACAACAGCGGTCTTGTTCTTCCGCCTCATATCGCTCCGACACAGGTCATGATTATCCCGATCCGCCAGGATGCTGAGGGTGTTATGGACAATGCCAGCAAGGTGAAGGCCGCACTTTCTGCCGCCGGAATCCGTGTAAGCCTTGATGATTCCGAGAAGAGCCCGGGCTGGAAGTTCTCCGAGCAGGAAATGCGCGGTATTCCGATCCGTATCGAGCTTGGACCGAAGGATATCGAAAAGGGACAGGCTGTCCTTGTCCGCCGCGATACCCGTGAAAAGACGATTGTTCCGATTGATGCGATTCCTGAAAAGGCTGCCGCTCTGCTTGAGACCATCCAGAGTGATATGTATAACCGCGCAAAGCAGCATCTGGAGACCCATATCTATGATGCAACGGACTATGACACCTTCTGCAAGACGATCGCAGAGAAACCGGGATTTGTCAGAGCTATGTGGTGCGGAGATCCTGCATGTGAAGACAAGATCAAGGCAGATACCACTGCCACCTCCCGCTGCATGCCTTTCAAGCAGATCCGTATCAGCGACCGCTGCGTATGCTGCGGAAAGCCGGCAAAGCATGAGGTGATCTGGGCAAAGGCTTATTGATGGCGCGCTTCGCGTGCGACGTGTCTGTCTGGGCTTTCGAAGAGCTTATGCAGAATATTGCTGAATTTTTAGTAGTTTTCTTGTGAACTTTTTTCATAAGTTTCCTCTTCACAATCTGTACCTGTTAGGTTATTATAGTAGGGCACACAAGATGTTGTGCCCTACTTTTTGTTTTTTACAAAATATGGTGTCTTAATTCCTGCACACCACATGGTTATACCATATACGAAGTTTCTGCGGTTCTTACCTTCCGCAGGTTTCTTCTGTGGGGCATTCGAAACAGGTAATATGAATACCTTAGGGGGATTGCAAAGATGGAAAAAAAAGTAACAACAAATGTCATTAAACGAAATGGCGAAGAGGTCACCTTTGATATAACCAAGATCTACAACGCGATTGCAAAGGCAAACAAGGAAGTGGAACCGATTCATCAGATGAATGAGTACCAGATCCAGGCGGTTGCAGACAACGTGGCCGACCGTGTCAGCCAGTCTCAGCACGCTGTAAATGTTGAAGATATCCAGGATATGGTAGAGACCGGCATCATGGAAATGCGGGGCTTCGAGGTGGCACAGAAATATGTCCGCTACCGCTATAAGAGAACACTCGCAAGAAAATCCAATACCACAGATGACGGCATTCTCTCTCTGATTGAACAGAGCAACGAGGAGGTAAAGCAGGAAAACTCCAACAAGAACCCTGTCATCAACTCCACCCAGCGTGACTATATGGCTGGCGAGGTCAGCAAGGACCTGACCAAGCGTATTCTCCTCCCTGAGGACATTGTTCAGGCACATGAGGCGGGAATCATCCATTTCCACGATTCCGACTACTTTGCCCAGAAGGAGCACAACTGCGATCTGATCAACCTCGAGGACATGCTGCAGAACGGTACTGTTATCAGCGAAACCCTGATCGAGAAGCCCCACAGCTTCTTCACTGCCTGCAACGTCACCACGCAGATTGTCGCACAGGTTGCCTCCAACCAGTATGGCGGACAGTCCTTTACCCTTGCACATCTGGCACCGTTTGTGGACATCAGCCGCCAGAAAATCCGCAAGGAGGTAATCGCCGAGCGCAAGGAGTGCGGTGAGTCTATGGACGATGCCATTATCGAGCGCATCACAGAGCGCCGTCTCGCCGAAGAAATCAAGAGTGGTATCCAGACAATCCAGTATCAGCTCATCACACTGATGACCTGCAACGGACAGGCTCCCTTTGTGACTATGTTCATGTACCTGGATGAGGTACCTGACGGACAGACAAGAGCTGACCTTGCCGCCATCATCCGTGAAGTGCTTGTACAGAGAATGCAGGGCGTCAAGAATGAAAAGGGCGTATGGATCACACCTGCATTCCCGAAGCTGATTTACGTTCTGGATGAGGACAATATTCATCCGGACTCCAAGTATTACTACCTCACAGAGCTGGCAGCAAAGTGCACGGCAAAGCGGATGGTTCCGGACTACATCTCCGCCAAGAAGATGAAGGAATACAAGAACGGCGACGTTTATCCCTGCATGGGATGCCGCAGCTTCCTGACGCCGGATAATGAAAACGGTCCGGAAGGACTCTGTGATGACGACAACAAGTCAGGCTCCAAAAATTACACACCGGGCAGACATAAATATTACGGACGCTTCAACCAGGGTGTTGTCACCATCAACCTCGTTGATGTAGCCTGCTCCTCCAAGGGCGATATGGACCAGTTCTGGAAGATTCTGGATGAACGCCTGGAGCTCTGCCACAGGGCACTGCAGTGCCGTCATGAGAGACTGAAGGGCACACCTTCCGATGTAGCTCCGATTCTCTGGCAGTATGGCGCACTGGCAAGGCTGAAAAAGGGTGAGACCATCGACAAGCTTCTGTACAACAACTACTCTACGATCAGTCTCGGCTACGCCGGTCTCTATGAGATGTGCGTATACATGACAGGCAAGAGCCACACAGATCCGGAAGCAAAGCCCTTTGCACTCCAGGTAATGCAGCACCTGAACGATAAGTGCGCCGAGTGGAGAGCTGCTGAGCACATCAGCTATTCTCTGTACGGAACACCGATGGAGTCCACCACCTACAAGTTCGCGAAATGCCTGCAGAAGCGCTTTGGCAAGATCAAGAATGTTACCGACCACAACTACATCACCAACAGCTACCACGTAAATGTCCGTGAAAAGATCGATGCCTTCCAGAAGCTGAAATTCGAGGCAGAATTCCAGAAGCTCTCTCCGGGCGGAGCCATCAGCTATGTTGAAGTTCCGAATATGCAGAACAATATCCCGGCGGTTCTTTCCGTAATGCAGTTTATCTACGACAACATCATGTATGCTGAGCTCAACACCAAGAGTGATTACTGTGAGGTATGCGGTTATGATGGCGAGATCCAGATCAAGGAAGACAAGCACGGCAAGCTGATCTGGGTATGCCCGAACTGTGGCAACACAGACCAGAGCAAGATGTCTGTGGCACGCCGAACCTGCGGATACATCGGCACCCAGTTCTGGAACCAGGGTCGTACACAGGAAATCAAGGACCGTGTGCTTCATCTGTAAGGAATACTGCAAGAAATATTTTATGGAATATTTCTCCAAAATATGAATAATAAAGATAAATAATGTACGCAAAAGGCTGACCGCATCGGGGACTTTCCATACGGCAGCCTTCTTTGCTGTATAAGTCCTTCGAATATACAGAAAGGAACAACTATGAATTACGCTAACATAAAGGAGTGTGACATTGCCAACGGCCCCGGTGTCCGCGTCAGTCTCTTCGTCTCAGGCTGCCGTCATCACTGCAAAGGATGCTTCAATGCTGTGACCTGGGATTTTCATTATGGCGAACCATTCACAGAAAGAACTGCACAGAAGATCCTGGATGCGTTGAAGCCGGACTATATCCAGGGATTCTCACTCCTCGGCGGAGAGCCCTTTGAACCGGAAAACCAGCAGGTTCTTGTAAAGCTTTTAAAACAAATACGGAAAGCCTATCCTCAGAAGGATATCTGGTGCTATACTGGATATACCTACGATACTGATCTTCAGAAGGGTGGCCGCGTTTACACAGGTGTCACCGATGAGATGCTCTCCTATATCGACCTGATTGTGGACGGAGAGTTCGTTGAAGCACAGAAGGATGTCACGCTGCTGTTCCGCGGAAGCCGCAACCAGCGCCTGATCGGACTTCATGGCTATCATGCACCGGAGGAACCCAAACGTGCGCTAAAACCTCTGCAGAAAGGGTCCTGAAAATAATTCTAAAAAAGTCCAAAATAGACGTTGACAAATTCAGGAAACGGGGCTATATTAAATACAGTAATCGTTCTCATTACTAAATAATAGAAAGGATTAAAGGCGTGGCAGCATTAAAGTACAGCCGCCAGCGGGAAGCAATCTACAATAATCTCCAGCATCGCAAGGATCATCCCACGGCGGACATGATTTTTGTAGATATCCGGAAGGAATTTCCGAATATCAGCCTTGGAACTGTTTACCGCAATCTTTCCCTTTTATCTGATCTAGGCAAAATCCAGAAGCTGACTGCGGATGGAATTGCAGATCGGTTTGATGGAAATATTCTTCCACATGACCACTTTATTTGCAGAGAATGTGGTGCTATGATGGATATGGATTTTGTGGATACAGAACGGTTCAAGGAGGAAGCAGCCAGTCGATTCGACGGCACCATTGAACGTTGCAGTGTTATCTTCTATGGTATCTGCCCGGAGTGCAAACGGAAGGCAGAGGCGGAACGCGCACAGAGCGGCGCCAACAGATTCGCAAAGCCGGTGAAGATCACTCCTACAGTATAAGACCCGACGCTTCCAGTTAATCTGATTGTTCAGGCAGCAATCGTTAAGGCAGCAATGTTCTCTGGTCTTTCCGGAGACGGAGAGACCAGGACAATCATTACATTCAAATATAAAATTAAAAATCAACTCAAAAAAGAAAGGTGGTAATTCAAATGGCAAAGTGGAAATGTACAGTATGTGGACACATCTATGATGAGGCAATTGAGGGCGTTAAGTTTGAGGATCTTCCGGACGATTGGAAATGTCCTACCTGCAAGCAGCCGAAATCCAAATTCGTAAAGATCGACGAGACTGCAGAGCGCAAATGGGCAGCTGAGCATGTAGTAGGAATTGCTTCTGACGTTCCGGCAGATATCAAGGAAGGCCTGAAGGCTAACTTCGAGGGTGAGTGCTCTGAGGTTGGAATGTATCTTGCAATGTCCCGTGTAGCTTTCCGTGAGGGTTATCCGGAAATCGGTCTCTACTATGAGAAGGCAGCTCATGAAGAGGCTGAGCATGCTTCCAAGTTCGCTGAGCTCCTTGGCGAGGTTGTTACTCCAAGCACAAAGAAGAACCTGGAGCTTCGTGTAGAGGCTGAGTATGGTGCTACAGAAGGCAAGTTCGAGCTTGCAAAGAGAGCAAAGGCTGAGAACCTGGATGCTATTCATGACACAGTTCATGAGATGGCTCGTGATGAGGCAAGACATGGCAAAGCATTCGAGGGACTTCTGAAGAGATACTTCGGTGAATAATTCAGGTATTCAACAGATACTGAATTGAAATATTCCGCCTTCTGGGCGTGACAATAGAGGATGTGACAGAACGGGCTATCGTTCATGTCACATCCTCATTTTTTACTTTATCTTTAAAGAATACTTATCACTTTATCTTAAAAGAATTTTTATCATTCTTTCGACGGGAATGCATCAGAGAGCTGTGCAAACTGCTCAAGCGTCAGTGCCTCTCCGCGAATTCCTTCCGGAAGCCCGCAGCTTTGTATAGCCTGGGCAATCTGCTCCCTGGAAAGCTGCAGCTCTGCGCTGTTCCGCAGCGCATTTGCGAGCGTCTTTCTCCGCTGTGCAAAGGCCGCACGGATGAGGCCGAACATCATTTTTTCATCACGGACCTCTACCCTGCTTTCCTCATCCTTAGCTGTGAGACGGATCACGGCACTGCCTACATTTGGCCTGGGCATAAAGCAGTTCGGCGGTACCTTCGCCACAATCTGCGGATCTGTATAGTAGCGGACTGCAAGAGAAAGTGCACCGTAATCCTTTGTTCCGGGCAGGGCCTGCATACGCTCAGCAACCTCCTTCTGCACCATAACCGTAACAGAATCCAGCGGCACCTTTTTTCCCAGAATCTCCATCAGGATCGGCGTTGTGATGTAATAAGGCAGATTGGCGACCACCTTGATCTTTTTTCCGCCATTATGCTCTCTGACAAAACGATCAAGGTCCACCGTCAGAATATCCTGGTTCAAAACCGTCACATTATCCCAAGCCGACAGGGTGTCTGCAAGAATCGGAATCAGATTGCGGTCAATCTCCACTGCATATACTTCCCGGGCGGCACACGCAAGATACTGCGTCAATGTGCCGATCCCAGGGCCAATCTCAACCACACAGTCATCCGGTCCGATCCCGGCAGCACGTACGATTTTTTCAAGCACATGGGGATCTATCAAAAAATTCTGACCATATTTCTTCTGGAAATGAAACCCATATTTCTGTAAGATTTCTATTGTCCCTGCCGGTGTCCCGAGCCAGGGCTTTTTCAATGTATCTGTCACTTCAATTTACCCTGTTCAGGTCAGATCAAAATCCTTCTCCTGAAGAACAAGCCATTTATCCTTCCTGTTCTTTTTCCCTCTGCGCCGTTTTCCAGAAGAACGACTGATCGCCTTGTCGATCATATCCTTGACTACAGAAATCGTCACAGGTTCTTCCTCTGTCTGCATGTTGCCGATCATGGTATACAATGCAAGAATGGCCATATCATCGATCTTGAATCCGTTCTCTGTCGCATAGGTCCTCGCAAATGTAATCAGCTCATCGTTGGTAAATACCGGAATCGAAATCACGCGGTCGAACTTTGCGGCAAACCTCGGATACTTCTTGAGAAAGGCGCGCATCGCAACCTTTTCATCTTCGATGATCGTGATCATGCAGTCTGTGCGGAACTCCATCGCCTGACTGAGCTTTCCGACAGTTTCCTCATTCATGCCGGACACCTCT
>JAJGAH010000080.1 GCA_020844525.1 Eubacterium sp. | reverse complement strand
TTCGGTCGCAGGGTCGAGCCTCATCCGAGGCAGTGTGTCTTTTTCGGAACGACGAATGCAGAGAAGGGGTATCTGAGGGATATTACCGGAAACCGGCGCTACTGGAACGTGAAGGTCACCGGGAAGGGAAAGTACCACCCGTGGGATCTGGAACAGGAGACCGTCGACCAGATCTGGGCCGAGGTGAAAGTGCTGGAGCCGGAAGAGAAGCTGTACCTTTCTCCGGATCTGGAAGGCTATGCCGAGGGCGAGCAGAAGGAAGCCATGGAGCAGGATGACCGCGAGGGAATGGTGCGGGAGTATCTGGATACCCTTCTTCCCGAGAACTGGGAGGAGATGACCGTCGACGAGAGAAGGAACTACTTCCTATATGGTGACGATCCCCTCCGGGCACAGGGAAAGGTGCAGCGCAGGGTCGTCAGTAACATCGAGATCTGGTGCGAGTGCTTTGGAAAGAAGCAGGCGGACATCGAGTCCAAGGACAGCTATGCCATCGCTGCCATCATGGAGCGAATGGAGAACTGGGAAAAGACCGGTGAGAGGAGATCCAATCCTGCTTACGGTCGCCAGCGGGTTTATATCCGGAAAACGGATGAGGAGACGGACCATGAGTGACCTTTCATGGGACAAACTCCCCTTGGACGAGGCACAGGGGACAAGCCGGGATCCACCTTGTCCCCAAATGGCTGTCCAGCAAGAAAGCCTTTATTTACGGGCATTTCTGGGACGAACTGGCACAACCTTATTTCTTTTCTATATAGCACAAAATAATAAGAATTTTAGTAATAAAAGCATGGGCGCATGTGGGCGCATACGCGTATACGCGCGTAAGGGGAATTTGAGCCAGTCGTCCATCCATTTGTCCAGAGAGGAGATTAAAACGATGCTGAGTCGTAAAGATAGAACGGTTGAAAAGTATATGAGAGCGGGAGCTGCGATGCGGCTTTTCAAGACAGCATACAGCGAGGTGATCACCATTTTGTCAGAGGTGATGCCGAGTCAGGACTACGAGAAGGTTATGCGTGCGATGTACAAAGTGGATCAGGTTTGTTCCGATACGGAGGATCGCATGTTCCGTGAGCATCCGGACCTTGATAACGAGTACATCGACGTATTCTACGGTGATCTGAAGGGCGACACGAGAAACGACGTCGACCGGAAAGTGGTGCAGATGGCGCATGAGATGTCAGAGCACCTGTTTGGCGAAAAGCAGTGATGGAAGGAGGGAAGAGCAATGTTTGTTTATACACCGATGGGAACAATGGTAAATCTTGACCGGTTTGACGGAGTGATCACCAGCAAAATGAAATGCGGCAGGGCATGCGTGTATGCGGTCCGGGGAGCCGGAAAGGAACAGGTCCGGATGCCGCTTGGCATTTATAAGAATCTGGCGGACGCCGACTACGCCATCTACCGCATGGCCGAGGCTATGAATGCCGATGAGCTGGAGGATGCGGATGAATGAGAAGGAAGTCGAGCAGCGCCTTGTTGCAGCAGTGAAGGCAGCAGGCGGCTGGTGCCCGAAGTTCGTCTCCCCGGGCACAAATGGCATGCCGGACCGGGTCATTCTTATGCCTGGTGGTCGCATCGCCTTTGTGGAGGTTAAGGCACCGGGCAGGAAACCGAGAAAGCTGCAGATTCGAAGACATGTCCGTCTTCGTCATCTCGGCTTTCAGGTATTCGTTCTGGATGACCCAGACGAGATCCCCGGCATCCTTGCTGCAGTCACACAGAAAGGAGACAGATGATGGGAAGCATTATCAAATTGAAAGACGGATCTCTGGAGACGATTCTTTCCGGAGAGGATCTGATCCGCCTTATTGATAAACACATGGGTCAGGAGATGAAGGAGGCCATCGTTGAATGGGTGAATGAGCTTGACCTTGAGCATGCCGACGACGAGGAATGCATCCATGAGTTAAACGAGATGATCAGCGAGGACCACAAACACTACAAGGAAACGATGGAGAAGGTCCACATGGAGTCAGATAAGCTTTCTTCTCTGATCTCAGAAAAAGAGCTGGACCGCAGAGCAATCTCGAATACAGTCGGAACGATCAATCTGCTGGCAAACAAGGAGGTCAATCGATGTTGATGCGGGAACAGATGCATAGTTATCAGAACTATTGCGTGAAGTTCATCGAGGAGCATCCAGAGGCACTTCTGATCTTGGAGATGGGTCTTGGAAAAACGATTATTAGTCTCACTGCAATTAAGGATCTCATGTACGACGAGTTTGCAGTGCAGAAAACACTGGTGATCGCGCCTCTCCGGGTAGCAAGGGACGTGTGGCCGCAGGAGAAAGATCTCTGGAATCACACCAAGGACCTTCGAATGTCGGTGTTGATTGGCAGTGTGAAAGAACGTGTAATAGCTTTAAAGGCCGAGGCCGATATTTACGTGATCAATCGGGAGAACGTGAAATGGCTGGTAGACTTCTTTGAGCAGCATCACACCTCGTGGCCGTTCGATTGTGTGGTGGTGGATGAGCTCAGCTCTTTCAAGAATTACAAGAGCCAGCGCTACAAGGCACTCCGGAAAGCCCGTCCTTACATTAAGCGGATCTGGGGGCTTACCGGGACACCGGCGAGTAACGGACTTCTGGATCTCTGGGGCGAGGTTGCCATTATCGATCAGGGTAAGCGCCTCGGAAGATTTATCGGCAGATACCGCGAAGCCTACTTCCGGCCCGGTGGCATGAATCCGTACACCGGAGTGGTTTACAACTACGTGCCGCTGCCGGGCGCGGAGGAAGCAATTTACAAGAAGATCGGTGACATCTCTGTTTCCATGAAGGCAAAGGACTTCCTGCCGGATCTTCCGAAGTGCGTGACAGTCAATCATATGGTAGAGATGAGCCCGGCGGAGAAAAAGCTGTACGAGAGTCTTCGGAAGGATCTGGTCCTTACGGTAGACGGTGATGAGATTGATGCCGCCAATGCAGCAGTCCTCTCCGGGCGGCTTCTCGAAATGGCAAATGGCGCGGTTTATAACGAGAACCACGAGATGATCCGCATTCATGACCGGAAACTGGAGATGCTGTCTGATCTCATTGAGGAAGCAGTTGGTCAGAACGTTCTTATTGCTTATTGGTACCAGCATGACCGGAGCAGGATTATCGAATACCTGAAAGAGCAGGGAATCACAGTCCGGGACCTAAAGTCCTCTGAGGATGTAGCCGACTGGAATGCAGGCAAGATTCCAGTCGCCCTGATCTCACCTGCATCTGCCGGACACGGGCTTAACCTGCAGCATGGTGGTCATATCCTGATCTGGGTATCCCTCTGTTGGAGCCTTGAGATGCGACTTCAGATGGACTGTAGATTGAACCGTCAGGGACAGACCGAACCCGTCACCATTCATAACATCGTGACGAAGGACACGATTGATGAGGATGTATTGAAGGCACTGGATGGAAAGAACACCACACAGGAGAACCTGATCCGGGCTGTGAGAGCGCGACTCTCTTAATGACAATCAGAGTCAATCTATGACAACCAATGACAAACATATGCCAATCCGAGGAGCGAGAAACTAAGCATTTCAAGGAGGCTGCATATGAACAAGAATTACGGCTCCGATCCGTATGAGAATCTTGCCAATGCGATCGTAGCACAGGCAGCAAAAGATTACCTGTCAGCACTGAAGAGGCTGAAGAAGAATCCGGCAAACAGGATGGCGATGGATGAAGCCATGCGGCTTGAGAAGTTCTTTCATTCCGGCTGGTACGGAATCCTTACTAGTGTGGATCCGGATTATCTGATCCGGAAGCTGAGAGAGAAGGTGGTGGCATGATGACAGCGGAGCGATATCTCTCACAAGCGTATCGACTGGACCAGCGTATCCAGCTGGATCAGGCAGAACTTGATAACCTGAAGACCCTTGCCGCAAGTGTCGGAAGTCCCGGATTCGATGAGCACAACAATCCGAATCGTCCAACAGATGCGCCATTCGTGAAGACACTGGAGCGGATCTGGGAAATGGAGCAGAAGATCTCTACAGAGCTCAGTCAGCTGATTCTCTTAAAGCAGGAGATCCTCGCTGTCCTTGCGAAGGTCGATGATGTAGACGAGCGGCTGGTTCTTACTTACCGGTACCTCCATAACATGAGCTGGGCGGAGATCGGTGAGGAGTTCGGGGTCAGCGAAAGAACGATCCGCCGGTGGCATGAACGTGCTCTCTCGCATGTGACGGTGCCTGCGACGGCAGAAGAGGCCAGCGACTAAAACTTTTTCATAATTTTTGAAATGTGCCGGTTTTGTCCTGGGACGTCCGGGTGGCACTTATGATATAGTAGAATCAGCAAGATAGGATGAAGGAAGCCTCGAAGGGAAAACCTCCGGGGCTTTTGTTATGGGAAGCGAAGGTGATGGACATGCCATACAAACCGATGGTCCCCTGCAGGCATCCCGGCTGTCCGAATCTCGTGCCCGCCGGACAAAAGTACTGCGAGGAACACAAGAGGATGCATCCGGAAGAAATACGGTCTGCTGCGGCACGAGGATACAACAGCCGATGGAGACGGGAGAGCAAGAAGTTCTTACAACTCCACCCTCTTTGTGAGGAGTGCCTGCGGCATGGCATCGCTACACCAGCGACGGTTGTGGATCACATCATTCCGCACCGAGGTGATCCGAAGCTCTTCTGGGACAGATCGAACTGGCAGGCGCTGTGTAAGAAGTGCCACGATAAGAAGACCGGACGGGATGACTCCCATCCGGTTTACCGCTACTGAGGTTAGTCATGAAGCAGCTTATCCAGATCACGTTTGGAATACAGAACACGTCGTACTTCCATGGTGTCGTCGAGGACAACATAAAAAACGGAGAAGTTTCTCACGTTGATTCTGTAATACGGATGCGGTCGTTTCTTGGATGAGCGAAACGGCGCAAACGACAACGGTGCCTCAAGACGTTTGTTTATTGCTGATTCGATGTCACCGACCAGACGATCTGCAGCGCTGGGGTTCTGAAGATCAGTTGAGATGTAGTCCACGATCTCATTCAGATCCTCTTCAAAAAGGGGAAGAAATGACAGCTTATACTTTTTCACGGATGCGGCTCCTTACTCTGCTAAAGACTTCTTCTTCGGAGTACCGCTTGTCAGATTTCGCGGCTGCTTCATCGGCTTCGTCAAGCTTACGCTCTGTGTCGTCAGTTAGCGCGGAGTACTGGTCGATGCTTAACAGGACCATGGTGCCATAGCCGTTCTTTGTGAGAAAGACAGGTTCATTTGATTCCATGACGGTTTCTTCAAGTTCAGGGAACTTGTTTCTGAGGTCAGATACGGGACGAATGTTGATCATAGTGATTCCTCCTTTGTTATCATAATATTATCATAAATATATCATGATTACAAGAAGCAAGAGGGGCGGGGGGAGGTCATAATCCTGAAAACCAGAGGCACAGGTGACCGGCGCTCCCTCTTCCGTTGAAATCCGCGAAATTGATACCCCGGGGGTTAAGGCCCGCCCGGGCAGATACAAATTTACATACCAAAACCGCAGAAAAGCGTGGAAACAAGCGCCTTCTCTGCGGTTTTTTCGTGCGCGGAATGACGCGGCAGTAGCTTGGAATTTCGCGCAGAAATTTCCATTCCACGCTCGGCAGACTTTCGAGTACGTTCTGACTTTCGAGTACGGAGAATCCGGCGGTGCCGGGGAGGGCGTGATGGATGAGAACTTTGAAACACCTGACCTCTCGGAATTCCTCGCGTCCTGTGCAAAGCAGTTCTGCCCGTGGTGCGGGAAGCCGATGGGACGGAATCCGATGGGCAGGCCACGGGTGTTTTGCTCAGACAGATGTCGCTGGGCTTACAACAGCTGGCGGCACAGAAAACGAATGAAGGAGAAAGAGAATGGAAACACCAATCCTAAAGAACATACCGGTGACGGAACTGAAACCGGCAGCATACAACCCGAGAAAAAAGCTGAAACCGGGTGATAAGGAATATGAGAAGATCAAGAACTCCATCAAGGAGTTCGGCTTTGCTGATCCGCTGGTCGTGAATTCCGATATGACGATCATCGGCGGACATCAGAGACTGACCGCAGCGATGGACCTTGGCTATACTGAGGTTCCGTGCGCTGTCGTCAATATTGATAAGACCCGCGAGAAGGCACTGAACATTGCCCTCAATAAGATCACCGGCGCATGGGACGAAGACCTGCTCGCCGATCTCTTGAAAGACCTCGAAGCGTCCGACTTCAATACAGCGCTCACCGGTTTCGAGCCGCCTGAGATGGAGGCACTGTTCAACAGGGTCTGCGATAAAGAAGTGACGGAAGACAGCTTTGATGTCGATGAGGAACTGAAGAAGCCTACCATGAGCAAACTCGGTGATATGTGGTTCCTTGGAAAACACAAAGTGTTCTGTGGGGATTCTACCAATGAGGAGAACTATGTCGCTCTGATGGATGGAGCCAAGGCGAATCTTGTACTGACCGATCCTCCGTACAACGTTGATGTCGAAGAGACCGCAGGTAAGATCATGAACGACAACATGGCAGATGACGATTTCCACAAGTTCCTGCTGGCTGCCTATCAGGCGATGTACTCGAATCTTGCCGATGATGGGTCTATCTACGTCTGGCATGCAGATACCGAAGGACTGAACTTCCGGAAGGCATTCAAGGACGCCGGATTCTATCTTTCCGGCTGCTGCATCTGGAAAAAGAACAGTCTGGTGCTGGGACGCAGCCCTTACCAGTGGATTCATGAACCGTGCCTGTATGGCTGGAAGCAGAAGGGAACTCATAAGTGGTACTCCGATCGCAAGCAGACAACGGTCTGGGAATACGATAAGCCGCGATCCTCCAAGGACCATCCGACGATGAAACCGGTGGTGCTCATGAGTTATCCGATTCGGAACAGTTCCGCGACAAATGGTATCGTGCTGGATCCGTTTCTTGGTTCCGGCAGTACGCTGATCGCTTGTTGTGAAACGGACCGGATCTGTAGAGGCATTGAGCTGGATCCGAAATTCGTCGACGTGATCGTCAAGAGATACATCGAGCACGAAGGTGGCAAGACATCGGATGTGTATGTGATGCGTGATGGCCAGAAGCTCACGTTTGAGGAGGCGGAAGCAGATATGCCGCAGGAGGAATCCGCATGAATGCCTAGGAGCGACTGTTGGAGAATGGCTATGACGGAGTCAAGTATCTCACGAACTACAGCTACGACGATGCTCTGATCGGTGTGACCGATGATGGCAGAGCCGTCTATGACTATGAGCTCATGGTTGAGTGGCTGATGGAGACAGAGGGCTGGTCCTATGAGGATGCTGCCGAATGGGTGAATTACAACACGATCCGTGCTCTTCCCTACATGGGAGAGGATGCTCCGATTATCCTGAACTGCCTCGAAGACGTATACATTCGTGTCGATAAGGACGACTAAATTTTGTGCAATCTTATTACAGAAATGAGTTGATATGTGCCGCCGAAAGAGTGATCTATGTACGTACCAAAGGAGGTACATACCATGAGAGCAAACTACAACATGACAGGAAAAGAAAGGAAGGCGCTGGTGGATGCCATTGCCGCGATCACCGGAGAGGCAGCCGAGTATCAGTTCGTACCGACCTGCGCTTACAAGATCGGAAACATCACGGTTGATAAGAAAGGCACAGTCATCTGCGAGGATGAAGAGAAGCTTGGTAGGGTGATGGTTCGACTTGGCCAGATGGGTTATTACCCGGATGCGGAGCAGCCGGCAGACCCGGAGCCCGGGCAGGAAACCGTACAGGAAGCCATAGAGCTGGCACAGGAGCCCGAGGGAGAAACGACCGGGCTCACGATCAGCCTGCCGCTTTCAGCTGCGAACGTCGGAACGCTTACCAACCTGATCAGCGCCAAGGACAGCCTCATCAAGAAGGCGCTCGGAATCACCGACACAAGGATCCGGGTGACAGAAAACAAGATCGAGTTTCCTTGGTTTACCCGGGAGCTCACCGCCGATGAGGCAAAGGCCTACACGCTTTTCATCAGCCAGCTCTGCAAGCTATCAAAGGAACTGAAGCATGCGAGCAGCAGGCCGATAGAGACAGACAACGAGAAGTACACCTTCCGCACATGGCTTCTCCGGATGGCCTTTATCGGACCGCAATATAAGCCGGCGAGGAAGATCCTGCTTCAGAATCTTACCGGCAGTTCCGCCTTCCGGAACGGCAGCAAGCCGGAATAAATACACGATTTCTTCTCCGGAATTTTGTGAGATATACACCTTCGAATTGACTGGATATAAGTGCCCTTCAGAGTGATTAATACACATGCAAAAGGGAAAACACATAAGCCAACAAGGAGGCAAACCATGAAGGATACAGAGAAGAGAATCGAAGCCATGAAGCAGCAGACGATCGGAGTTGAGGTCGAGATGTACGGGATCGCAAGAAGCAGGGCAGCTGAGGTTGCCGCCACCTTCTTCGGAACCGGAAGACACGAGGATACCTCAAGACGAAACGGATACAGAGCATGGAGCGCTTGGGACGCACAGGGACGGGAATGGAAATTCCAGCGGGACGCCAGCATCCGGGCAGCAAGGGATGAAGAATCCTGCGAGATGGTGACGCCGATCCTCACCTGGGACGATATCGAGAGCCTGCAGGAACTGGTACGGCAGCTTCGCCACGCAGGAGCCAAGAGCGACCCGAGCCACATGTGCGGAGTTCACATTCACATCGGTGCGAACGGCCACAACGCAAAGACGCTCCGGACACTGGCAAACCTGATGGCAAGCCACGAGAGCCTCCTGATTAGCGCCCTCCGGCTGGACAGAAGCCGCATCGACCGCTACTGCCAGACGGTAGACAAGGGATTCCTGAACC
>JAJGAH010000079.1 GCA_020844525.1 Eubacterium sp. | reverse complement strand
GAGGATGGAAAGCTTTACATGCTGCAGTGCCGTAATGGTAAGAGAACCGCAAAGGCAGCTCTGAAGATTGCCTGCGATCTCGTAGCTGAGGGCAAGATCGACAAGAAGAAAGCTGTTCTTGATGTAGATCCGCGTAACCTGGATACACTGCTGCACGGTTCCTTCTCCAAGGCTGAGGTTAAGAAGGCTACACAGGTAGGCAAGGGACTTCCGGCTGCTCCTGGTGCTGCATGCGGTAAGATCGTCTTCACTGCAGAGGAAGCAAAGAAGGCTGCCAAGGATGGCGAGAAGGTAGTTCTTGTTCGTCTTGAGACCTCTCCTGAGGATATCGAGGGAATGAAGGCTGCTCAGGGTATTCTGACAGCTCGTGGCGGAATGACATCTCACGCTGCAGTTGTAGCTCGTGGAATGGGTGCCTGCTGCGTAGCAGGATGCTCTGACATTTCCTTCGCAGAGGATGGAAAGTCCTTCACACTTGGCGGAAAGACCTATCACGAGGGAGATGTTATTTCCTTCGATGGTTCTACCGGAAATATTTACGATGGCGCTCTGGACGTTCAGGAAGGCGCTGTTGAGGATGAGGATTTCGCAAAGCTCATGTCCTGGGCTGATGAGTTCAGAACTATGAAGGTTCGTACCAACGCAGATACTCCGACCGATGCAAAAAAAGCCCGTGAGCTTGGCGCTGAGGGAATCGGACTTTGCCGTACAGAGCATATGTTCTTCGCAGGCAACAGAATCGATGCAATCCGTGAGATGATCGTTGCTGACAACAAGGAGGATCGTGAGAAAGCACTTGACAAGATCCTTCCGCTTCAGCAGGGAGACTTCGAGCAGCTCTTCGAGGCAATGGAGGGAGATCCGGTAACCATCCGTTTCCTGGATCCGCCGCTTCATGAGTTCGTTCCGAAGACCGAAGCTGATATCAAGAAGGTTGCTGATGATACTGGCAAGACAGTAGATCAGGTTAAGGCAGTCATTGCCGGTCTGGTTGAGGCTAACCCGATGATGGGTCATCGTGGCTGCCGTCTGCCGATCACATATCCTGAAATCGCTGTTATGCAGACAAAGGCTGTCATCCGTGCTGCAATCAAGGTACAGAATGCTCACAAGGATTGGACAATCGTTCCGGAGATCGAGGTTCCGCTTGTAGGTATCGTCAAAGAGATGAAATTCGTTAAGGATATCATCGTAGAGACAGCTGATGCTGAGATCAAGGCTGCCGGATCCGATATCAAGTACAAGGTTGGTACCATGATTGAGATTCCGAGAGCTGCCCTTACTGCTGATGAGATCGCAAAGGAAGCTGAGTTCTTCTGCTTCGGAACCAACGATCTGACACAGATGACATTCGGATTCTCCCGTGATGACGCAGGCAAGTTCCTGGAGTCCTACTATGACAATAAGATTCTTGAGAACGATCCTTTCGCAAAGCTGGATCAGGATGGCGTTGGCAAGCTGATGAAGATGGCTGTCAAGCTTGGCCGTGAGACCAATCCGAAGCTCCCGATCGGTATCTGCGGAGAGCATGGTGGAGATCCGTCTTCTGTTGAGTTCTGCAATGAGATCGGACTTGACTATGTATCCTGCTCACCATTCCGTGTTCCGATTGCACGTCTTGCAGCTGCACAGGCCGCAATCAAGCAGGCTAAATAATAATTTCTGCATTATTTATGCGGAACCAGAAAATGCCGGCAGGTTCTCCTGCCGGCGTTTTCGATTGATAAAGTGATGACATATATTTTTCAATAGGTTATAATAAGCACGCTGTATATTGATAGTTATTCAAAAGGGCATTTGGTTTAATTAATAGAAATCACGTGCCTGTATAAGGAGAGAGTAAATGGCACAGGCAGCCCAGGAGAAAGTGATTGTCATAGATTTTGGCGGTCAGTATAATCAGCTTGTCGCGCGTCGTGTACGTGAAAGCAACGTCTACTGTGAGATTTATTCCTATCGTACACCCATTGATCAGATCCGTAAGATGAACCCGAAGGGTATTATTCTGACGGGAGGCCCGAACAGTGTGTACGAAAAGGACGCAGCTACAGCACCCAGAGAGCTGTTTGAACTGGGGATACCGGTTCTTGGTCTTTGTTACGGTGCGCAGCTGATGATGTATGTACTCGGCGGAAATGTTGAAAAGGCACCAGAGCGTGAATATGGAAAGACAGAGCTTCTTCTTGATCGTCCGGATTCCGCCCTTTTTGCTGATGTTCCAGCCAGCAGCATTGTGTGGATGAGTCATAATGATTATATCACGAAAATGGCAGATGGCTTTGAGGTGATTGCCCATACAAAGAATTGTCCTTATGCGGCAGTTCAGAATACGACGAAAAACTTATACGCTTTTCAGTTCCATCCGGAGGTACTGCACAGTCAGTTTGGCAAGACGATGCTCCACAACTTTGTCTGGAATGTCTGTGGATGCAAAGGTACGTGGAGAATGGAGGATTTTGCCGAGCGGACCATTCGTGAGCTTCGGGAGAAAATCGGAGACGGCAAGGTACTCTGTGGCCTGTCCGGCGGTGTTGATTCCTCTGTCGCCGCGGTTCTTCTGTCGAAGGCTGTTGGGAAAAATCTTACCTGTGTATTTGTGGACCATGGACTCCTCAGGAAGGATGAAGGTGATCTTGTCTCCCGTGTATTCGGACCGGACGGGCCTTATGACCTGAATTTTGTACGGGTAAATGCAGGAGACAGATTCTTTGCGGATTTGAAGGGTGTCACCGAACCGGAGAAGAAGAGAAAGATTATCGGAGAGGATTTTATCCGTGTGTTCGAAGCGGAAGCGAAGAAAATCGGCAAGGTAGACTATCTCGTTCAGGGAACGATCTATCCGGATGTTGTAGAATCAGGGCTTGGCGGAGAATCCGCCACAATCAAATCGCACCACAATGTTGGGGGTCTGCCTGAGTATGTGGACTTTAAGGAGATTGTAGAACCGCTCCGCGATCTGTTTAAGGATGAGGTCAGAAAAGTCGGCCTTCATCTTGGCATTCCGGAAGAACTTGTCATGCGGCAGCCGTTCCCGGGACCGGGACTCGGTATACGGATTATCGGAGAAGTGACCCCTGAAAAGGTCAGAATTGTTCAGGAGGCCGATGCCATCTATCGTGAAGAGATGGATAAAGCAGGCATGAACAAGATTGCAAGCCAGTATTTTGCGGCGCTTACAAACATGCGGTCGGTAGGTGTGATGGGAGATGAGCGTACCTACGACTATGCAATTGCACTCAGAGCTGTCAGTACCGTTGATTTCATGACAGCAGATGCGGTTGAAATACCCTATGACATTTTAAAACGTGTCACGAATCGTATCGTCAACGAAGTAAATCACGTCAACAGAGTATTCTATGATATCACTTCAAAACCGCCAGGGACGATTGAGTTCGAATAACTTCAAAGCAGAACCTATCGGATTATTGATGTGACGAAGACGGCGATTGATCTGCTCCTTCTTGCGGTGGATAACCTGCATGTGGGACGGGTGAATATTTTCCTGGATGCCCCGGTTTCCAATTCCGAAAAGAGCGCGGACACAAGAAAAGCAGAGCGTTATTTTAAGATTTGGGAGTAAGCAGATGGTCAGAGAAATCATGAAGGATGTCTTCTTCCTCTCACAGAAATCAGAGCCGATGACAGAAGTTGATCTGCAGGTCGCTCGCGATCTTCTGGATACGCTGGACGCACATGCAGACGAGTGCGTCGGCATGGCGGCGAACATGATTGGCGTGAAGAAGCGGATTATCGCTGTAAATAGAAGATCAACAGAATCGTTATTTTCAAAAATCACATAGGAGTTATTTCAGATCGAAGAAATACGGATGGCGTCCCGTATGTGATCCATCACAATACTCTGCATCAGGTATTCTATGAAAAGGACATACTGGAGAAACGAGACGACCTGGCTGCGCATTATCGGATCTCGGAGTCATGGATGTGTGCTATGTTTGACGGTTGTACAAACAGGAAAGGGTCGAATATGAACATTATTATTGTTGGGCTTGGCGGAGCAGTCGGGGCAATCTGCAGGTATCTGATCACCTTGCTGCCCGCTAATCCGGAAAATGGATTTCCGATAAAAACATGCCTGATCAATGTCATCGGATCCTTTGTCATTGGCTTGGTGGCCGCGCTTGCGGCAAAGAATGCAATGAATCCCAGAGCGGTTATGTTCTTAAAGGTCGGCATCTGCGGAGGCTTTACCACATTTTCTTCCTTTGCCCTTGAGACGGAAGGGCTTCTGGAGAAGGGGAGCACCGGGATCGCCATGCTGTATGTCATTCTGAGTCTTGTCTTCGGAGTCCTGGCTGTCTTTAGCGCAGAACGACTGATTGGTTGAGATTGGGGGCATCAAAGGTGTTAGGTACGGATAAAAAAGTATGAAGCCATTTATTAAAATTTTTTATCTTTCTTTTCTGCGTCTTTTATGATTCATACTTTAAATTAACCACAAAATGACTTATGATCACATTACTTCAATCATGATTTAAAGAAGGAAGCAAAGGATGGATCTATATTTTGAACTTTTGAAACATCCCGTCTTTACCATAGAAGATGTGATTCCTTACTATATTAATCTTAATTCTGCCAGATCAGCCCTTGGCATTCTGAAGTCGAAGGGCCAGGTGGCTAAGATTCGGCGTAATCTGTATACTCCTATCAGCGGGGAGACAGAGGCCCCTTTGGCAACGCGGTTTCAGATAGCAAGTGCGATTATCGCGACTTCCTGTATATCACATCATACGGCGATGGAATACTATGGCATTTCAGATCAGGTGTTCTATGAGGTTTATGTTTCCTCAGTGAGTCGATTCCGGGATTTCGAATTTGATGGATATCACTATAACTACGTCAAATCTGAGTTTGAAAATGGTGTGAACCGGCTGGAGATGAGCGGTGGGGTGAGGATTACAGACAAGGAACGTACCGTAATAGACAGTATTAAGGATATGGACAGGATTGCAGGTGCAGAAGAAGTTATCGATAATATCAAGGCAATTCGCAGTCTGAAAGAGCAGTCCCTCTTGGAGTATTTATCTCTTTATGACAATCAGTTTCTGTATCAGAAAACGGGCTTTATTCTGTCTCATTTGGATGGACAGTCTGGTTTGTCAGACTCTTTTTATAATATTTGTCTTAGTAAGACTGGTAAAAGCGTCCGCTATTTCTCCTCTGACTGTAAGAACGGAAGATACGACAAGACATGGAAGCTGATTGCTCCGGACGGAATTTTTGGGATTAAGAATGGAGGAGACGATGCCGAACTATAGCAAGGCTGATATCTCTGCAGCTGCAGAAAAGTATGGATTTCAGAGAGATACATTTGAAAAAGTGCTTCGGCTGGTTCGGATACTTGGATATATTCAGAATGATGATTTTTTGAGCAGTCATCTTCTCCTAAAGGGTGGAACAGCAATTAATCTGACGATTTTTAAGCTTCCGAGGCTGTCAGTAGATATCGATCTGGATTATACTCCTAATGATTCCAAAGAAGAGACTCAACTGAGGCGGACAAGAATTTCTGAAAGAATAAAAGCTTATCTTTCTGAAGAAGGGTATCAGTTGTCTGAAAGCTCCAGATTCAGTCATAGCCTGGATTTATTCCATTTTCAATATCAGAACGCAAGTGGGAACAGAGACACTATTAAGATAGAACTGAATTATTCTCTTCGCGCTCATGTTCTTGAGCCAACTATGCGGGAACTTCAAACGGATGCATTCAGTAAAGGCATTTCCGTAGAGACCGTTCATCCATTAGAGAAATTCGCAGCGAAGACCAATGCGCTTTTTACACGGGCTGCCGCAAGAGATCTGTACGATTTCAACAACTTCATTTCTACAACCATGCGTGACAATGAACGGGATTTGCTGAGAAAGACCGTGATTTTCTATGCAAGTATTTCAAGAGAAAAGTTCGATGGAACATTTGAAGTTGAGGAAATTGACCGGATGCCGTTTTCAAAGATTCGAAGGGATCTGTTCCCGGTTTTAATGAATCAGGAAGCACATAAACATTTTGATTTGGGACTAAATAAGGAGAAGGCTAAAAAATTCATCGGTAGTTTATTACAGTTAACACAGAAGGAGCAGGAATATGTTGAATGTTTCAAAAACATGGACTATCGACCTGAGCTCTTGTTTGATGATCCTGCAATTGTAGAAAGAATCAGGTGGCACCCAATGGCTCTGTGGAAATGCAGAAGGCTGTCTTCTTCCTCTCACAGAAATCAGAGCCGATGACAGAAGCTGATCTGCAGGTATCTGATCACCTTGCTGCCCGCTAATCCGGAAAATGGATTTCCGAAAAAACATTCCTGATCAATGTCATCGGATCCTTTGTCATGGGGAGTCTATGAAGATAAAGAGTCAACCTGCCGGCCGGGCAGAAAATGCGGATAAACAGCGCAGATCAAAAGTTTCTGGCAAGAAACCGATCATGCATTATGTTTGTCATCGATCTCAAACAGCTTGTCCATTGCTACCTGATAGTATCTGCTGATCCGCATGGCAACCTCCAGTCCCGGTTCCTGCTGATGGCCTGTTCCGTTTTTTCTATCCTTTCGTCCAGTGTTTCCATCGCGGATCTTCTTGTTCGTGCCATAACACTTCCCTCTTCAAACTCTTATCGATCCCCCTGGCTGTTTCTTTTACATCCGCAGGATTAATTCCAAACGCATCAAGTATCTCTTTCTGCGCTTTTGTTACTACATGGTCCAACCGGTATGCATGGTCTGCCTGCCTGCAGATCTCGATCTTCTCCAGCTCCCGTACAGCAGCCGGAACCTCATGGACCTGGGAACCCCATTCACTTTTAAAAGTTCCTTTGTTCTTCAGGGCCAGGTCTCTGACCAGGTCCTTCAATCCTTTCACCATAATAACAAACGCAAAACCATTCTGGTCCATGAAATTCAATTTTTCTTTACTGAAATATCCCCGGTCAAGAATAAAGCCAATGTTTCTGTATCCGTAGCTCTTCACTGTGTCAATCATGTACTGAAGCTGCGAAACATCATTGATACTTCCGGGATATTTCTCATACAGGAGAGGAAGCTCATTACTGGTATCAAACCCTACTACATAGTTGAAGATCGGCGCTCCTGTATCCACCTTGGCGGCACCAAACTCGAACATGCTGATATCACCGGCCTCACAGTCCTTTTTGGTTGAATCATATTTGATAGACAGCAGCTCCGCTATTCCGTTTTGTTACCTATGGAACAGAAAAGAATTCATTTTTTCGCTATGTTGTTCATAAGAAAGGTGTGTCCAGTGTTTCCAGTGAACAATACGCAGCCAGTTTGTCTAAATCTAAAATTTTGATACAGCGGCGTTTTAACTGGATAATGTTTTCCTGCCGTAGACGGGACAGGCATTTTGTAACATGATTACGTCCAACGCCAAGTGTATCCGCTATATTTTCCTGCGTAATAGTTACAGAATGGCAACCGTCAATATTATTCTTCGAAATGAGAAATAAAAAATTACACAGTTTGAGGAATGTGCCATTATACCGCTGATGTGCAGCGTCATAAATAAGCATATTGATATAAGCTGATTGATGTTCAATCAGTTGTGCCATTAGTGCAGGAGTATTGATACAAAATTGATAAAAGCTATCACGTTCAAAAACTGTTGTTACAACGTCTGTTAATGCTTTTATGGCAATAGACCTTTCGATTTTGTAATCAGACTTTTGTACTCCCGGAAATATCGTACCTGTTCCATGAAAGGACAGTATTTTTCGATGACCATCCTCATGTTCTACATAGGTTTGTGCAAGCCCGGAGCGGAAATAGAAAACCTTTGTAATCGGTTCGCCAATATTCCATAACAAATCGTCCTTGTGAAAAATTTCTTCGTTGTGTTCCAAGGATAGTAATTCCGGGTACAATGCTTCATATTCGCCGGAAAAATAATATTTAGGGAGAACATAACACATGGATAGCACCCCTTCCAATTATGTGTATGATAAGTATAGCACAAGAAGTCAAAAAGGAGGAAGATATGAAAAGTGATGTTGGACCAAAAATAGCAATCTATCCTACCCCGGTTTATCTTGTAGCAACTTATGACCGGGAAGGAAAAGCGAATGTAATGACAGTCGGCTGGGGTGGCGTATGCAATAGTAATCCACCCTGTGTTTGTATATCTGTAAGGCCGGCAACCCATACATACCATGCCTTAATGGAAAGAAAAGCATTTACATTGAATTTAGCAACTGAAAAATTTGCAAAGGAGGCGGCATATTGCGGACGGGTATCTGGCAGGAATGTTGATAAATTCAAAGAAGTTGGATTTACCGCCATAAAGAGCGAAGTCGTGGACGCTCCATATATACAGGAATTACCTGTCAATTTAGAGTGTAAAATTATCCAAATCCATGAAATAGGCTCCCATACTCAGTTTATCGCTCAAATAATGAACGTCAAAATTGATGATGATTTATTGAACAAAGATAAACCGATCATCGAATTACTGAAGCCGATTGTCTACGGGATCGGAAACGATTTTAACTATTATAGAATAGGGGAAAATATTAGTATAGATTGATTTAACCGAGTATGTTTTAGAAATTTGGAGGTGGAAATATCGGAATAAAATGCCATGTTGATAACTGTCCGGAAGTGTGGAAAAGTGCGGAAAAAACAATTTCAGATGTTCTGCAGGAAGAGTTTTTCAGGGAGAGGTATTCGCTTCCTGTACGCACGAGAGGTTCTGTTACGTAGAGGGAAAGTTTGAAAAAAGAGGCGGGCGGTTAGAAACCGTGTAGAGGGCATAGCAAACAAACCCTCAAAGGGTCTTTGAAAAATAAATATGAGAACGACCTAATCAGGGAG
>JAJGAH010000078.1 GCA_020844525.1 Eubacterium sp. | reverse complement strand
CGAGTGCAATGATCCCGTGCATCATGGCGCTGATGCCGATTGCCCCGACGCGCTTCATGTCCAGGCCATAGTTCTGTTTCACCTGGTCACGCAGCTTCCCGTAGCAGTCTCGCAGTCCCTCTGTAATTTCCTCATATGGATATGTCCAGATTCCATCTGTCAGATGATTCTCCCAGTGATGGGATCCCTTTGCCAGAACATGACCGTCCAGGCCGGTCAGTACCGCCTTGATATTGGTGGACCCAAGCTCTATCCCCAGCGCTGTCTGCGCATTTTTTATCTCATCCATCTCCCGCATAATGCATTCTCCCTTCTCTTCCTATCATTCATTGCATCCGTCCCCTTTTAGCTCTGCAACATACTTTGCCTGATGTTTCTTATGTCAGCCATATACTATTGACCCATCTGCTCTCCTGCCAATCGCACATGCTGTCTTTTTCTGCCCCCCTGAGTGCCTTACATGCTTTTCCTGTGAAATCTGTTCTGATCTGTACCATGGCTGCTGTGCCCTCTGTACTTCAGATTTTTCCATAAGATTCGGCAAGCTTTTTAAAAGCCGGAAGGCTTCTGCGGATCTGATCTGTCGTAACGCAGTAGGCAATCCGCACATAACCTGGCGTCCCGAAGCTGTCGGCCGGAACCAGAAGCAGCTCAAACGCCTTCGCCCGCTCACAGAATGCAGAGGCATCCTCCTCCAGTGCCTTCACAAACAGGTAAAATGCCCCGTCCGGGTGCACGCAGGTATATCCATATCCTGAAAGCGCTTCATACAGAAGATCCCGGTTTGTCTTGTATACAGATAGATCCGAAACCTGTCCGACACACTTTTCTATGACATGCTGGGTTAGACTTGGCGCACAGACATATCCAAGGGCCCGTCCGGCACCAGCGACTGCCGCATACAGATCTGCCGCGTGGTCCGCCTCGTCCGGCACCAGAATATATCCGATCCGCTCTCCCGGCAGAGACAGCGATTTGCTGAAGGAATAGCAGACCACCGTGTCCGGATAATACTTCGTCAGATAGGGAACCCCGATCTCCGGATCATATACCAGCTCCCGGTAGGGTTCATCCGAAATCAGATAGATGGCATGCCTGTATACCTTCTCCTTCTCTTTCAGAAGCGCTGCCAGCTGCTGCACCGCTGCCTCCGGGAATACCACGCCCGAAGGATTGTTCGGGGAATTGACAATCACCGCCTTTGTCTTCTCTGTGATCAGCGGTTCCAGCTTTGCAAAATCGATCTGAAAGGTATCCGGGTCCGTCCCTGCGGTCACAAGCCTTGCCCCTGCAGTTTCCACGAAGACACGGTACTCCGGAAAGAAAGGTGTAAACGTGATAAATTCATCCCCGGGCGTAACCATTGCGGTAATCGTAATCTTCAGCGAGGCAGCGGCACCGCAGGTCATGTACAGATTGGAAGCCCGAAAGGCAGTGCCGAAACGCTGATTCAGATTGTCCACAACAGCCTTCCTTGTATGCAGGTCGCCTGCCGCTGAGGTATACCCGTGCAGCCAGATATCGTCATGGGTGGCAATCAGCTCCCTGTATGCTTCATTTACCTCCCTTGGCGCCGGTACATTCGGATTTCCGATACTGAAATCAAAGACCTTGTCCTCACCGATTTCCGCCTTTCTCTTTTTTCCGTATTCGAAGATCTCACGGATCTTCGAAGGTGCCTTTCCAAGCTGTTCCATCTCTGTATTGATCATACGTTACATCCTCTTTCTGAAATAAACTCTGCGCTTCATGTACGAGCCATCAGCTGACACGTATATCCCTGCCAAGTGCAAACGAATAGATACAGGTCTCCGCCACCCCGATCCCGGTGATCCTGGAAAGTGCAAGACGGTAATACGCCAGCTGCTTTTCATACTTATCGATCAGATCCTGCCCGTTCCTGGTATGCACCCTGTCGGTTTTGTAATCCACGATAATATATTTTCCATTCTCAGAAAAATATGCATCAATCGTACCTTGTACCAGAATATTTTCGTCCTCCGGCCAGGTCGTGTCAATATCCTTTGCCGAAACATCGATGACAAAGGGCTGCTCCCGGTGCAGCTTTCCCGCCAGGGCGGCCCTGCGCATCCTGCATCCGATACCGGAGCACAGGAAACGCACCAGCTGGTCTGGAACAACACAGGCAGCATCCGCTTTGGAAAGCACGCCTCGCTCAATCATGTGCTGCAGCTGCCTGCGGACCTCCTCCACAAGTGCTTCGTGCAGCTTTCCCTTTCCTGACCGTCCATGTTCTGCCTTCTGTTCTGCAGATGCCTCATCTGAGCCTGTCTGCTCATCTGCCGGGTCCTGATCCATGGCATCAGCCTCAGAAAATATTCTGTCAAAGGGCGTATAGTCAATACACTCCAGAACATGGTGGTAAATGGTACCTCTCGCGGCACCTGCCTCCTTCTGCTCCTGATCCTCCCGCATGAAATCCGGAATGCAGGGCACGACAGGCTCCTCTGTGTAGAGTTCCGCACCCTTTTCTTCCTCCATAGCTTCCGTAGAGCGCATTTTTATCTCCGTGACCGTCATCTTGGCCGGAAGCTCCGCACTTCTCTGGCATGAATAATGGAAGGCCTCCTGCCTCTTCAGAAATGCAAAAATATCCTGATCGAAAATCTTGTCCGTATCTGCCGCCCGTTCCATTTCATCCGCGATCCGGTCTGCCTGCAGGTCCGACTGCACTGCGTTTTCCGCCAGTTCTTTTCCACCTGCCACCTTCACCGTAATGATCTGCTGAGGCGGCAGTGCCATCCGTATCCAGTCCAGCGGACTTTTGGCCCTGATCAGCCTGTGGTATGGCAGCACCCCGTCCTGGGCCTGCTGCTCCCTTGCTTCCGTGATCTTGTCCTGATCCGATACAATACCGGTCAGAATCAGCTTCTCTCTGGCCCGGGTCATAGCGACATAGAGCACCCGGAGCTCTTCTCCGAGTGTGTCCCGCTTCACCGCCTTCCGGATCGCCGTCTGCATCACGGAGGTATGCTTCGTATTGCGGGCAAGATCCACCTCCTCCATACCGATACCCAGACCAGCATGCAGGACCACTCTGCTCTGTACATCCTTCAGATTGAACTGGGAACCGAGTGAGGATACGAAGACCACCGGAAACTCCAGTCCCTTGCTCTTGTGGATGGACATGATCCGGACGGTATTCTCCGCCTCGCTGAACAGATTTACCTCGCCATAATCCACCTCGTATTTCTTCATCCGCTCAATGTAGCGAATAAAGTTGAACAGACCATGATAGCTGGTGCTTTCATAATCAATGGCTTTTTCAACCAGCATTTTCAGATTTGCCTCTCTCTGCGCGCCACCCGGCATTGCCGAGGCATATCTGCCATACCCTGTTTCATCAATGACCTGTGCAATCAGGGTGTGCACCTCTGTATACGGCAGCCGCTCACGGAAATCAGAAAGCTGAGCCAGGAACTTTCCCAGTTTTTCTGCAAGCGCAGTATCCTTTCCTGTCTCCGCATAATTTCTGACAAGATCATACATACTGCCATCCGGATCAAAAATCCGCAGCGCTGCCAGCTCCGCATCGGTACAACCGACAATCGGCGAGCGCAGGACCGCGGTAAGCGGTATATCCTGTCCCGGGTTATCCAGAATGGTCAGGTAATTCAGAATCACGGTTACTTCCAGTGCGGAAAAATACCCGCTCTTCGAGGTAGTATATGCCGGAATGCCCTCATCCTGCAGAGTGCGCACATAGGTATCCGCCCATGCGCCGGGAGAGCGCATCAGGATCACACAGTCCCGGTATGTCAGCGGCCGGAAAGCTCCTGCATCCCGGTCCCAGACCTTCCCGCTGGCAATCAGCTCCCGGATCCGTCCGGCAACCACCAGTGCCTCCGCCTGTACCATGGTTTCCCTGCTCCGGTCATCCTCAAATTCCGGTGCCTCCCGGTTCACAAGCAGAAGCTCTGCCTTCGGAAAATCCGGATCCTCACACTCAGGAAAATCCGCTCCGTAATGCAGCGCCTGCTCCTCATCATAACGGATGCCCCCGAGCTCCGGAATCATCAATCTGCGGAAAAACGCGTTGGCGCAGTCCAGCACCTGCTTTCTGCTCCGGAAATTCCGATCCAGATTGATGCGGACAGACTTCACTGGCTCTGACGATTTTCCGGAACCGGCCTGACCGGACGCTGCTTTTTTCTGATCTCCTCCTGCCTCTTCCGTGTCGGAATCCTCCTGTTTCAGGTGGTTCTCCTCAGTATCTTCCTGCTCTGTTTCGGAGGAAATAGTGAGAAGCGGGTACTCCCGATATTTCTGCAGGAACAGATCCGGTCTTGCCATGCGGAAGCCATAAATCGACTGCTTCATGTCGCCGACCATAAAACGGTCATAGCGTTTTTCCTCCGTCCCGGACACGGCCTCCAGGATCGCTTCCTGAATGTAATTGCTGTCCTGATATTCATCCGTAATAATTTCCTCAAAGGAAGCAGCCAGCTCCTTTGCCGCATCCGTCCTGCGGTAAGTGCCATCCTCCTGTTTTTCCAGCAGAATCCGCAGCGCAAAATGCTCCAGATCGTTAAAATCCGCAATATTTCTTTTTCTCTTGGCCTCTGCATACCGGTCCATAAAGAGAAGGGTCAGACGCACCAGTTCCCCGGCGTAGGGACGGATCTGATGCAGCTCCTCCAGAATCTCCTCCTGCGTTTCCGAAAAATAATCCGCCCGCAATCCATCCACCATCTTCTTGAAGCGTGCCCGCTCGTTCTTGACGGCTTCACGGAGGTCCGGGTCCTCCTCTTTCGTTTTTTTGGTGGAAAGCTTTGCATACTGCAAATCACCAAGAATCCGGTAATAATCCTCATAGGTACTGCACGCAGAAAGCTTCTGCGCAAGCAGCAGGTCCTGCTCCAGCGCCGGCACATATCCGGACGGTCCGCCGGTCTGCGTGGCAGCCGCAAGATTCTGCTCTGCCATGGACACTATGTTCTCCATAAGAAGGCCGGCTTCCCGGATACTGTTCTGCATCCACGCGGAGGATGATAATGCTTCGGTATCCTCCACACAGTATGCCTGCAGTGCATTCCGAAGCCACCGCTCCGGATCAGGGTCGCTGATTGCGAACGTATAGAGCTTCAGAATCAGGTCCTCTGCTTTTGCGTCACTCTTACCCGGCGCATAGGCATCCATAAACTGCCGGAACCATCCGCTGTTGTTCTCCTGTCCCATGCATGCTCCGGATGTACTGTCAGCCGATCCTGCGTCCTGATCTTTGAAGGCCGCATCTGATGACACTGCCGGCTGCTCTGTGGAAGCTGCATCTGATGGCACTGCCAGCTGCTCTGTGGAAGATGCTGCATTTGATGGCACTGCCCGCTGATCTGTGGAAGCTGTGGATGATTGTACAGCAGACGGATCTGAAATCTCATACTGCTCCTCCAGCAGATCCTGCAGCACTCTCGCCTTCAGCATCTTCAGCTCCCCATCCTCGGCAATCCGGTATCCGGGGTCGAGATTAATCCGGTGGAAGTAGTTCTGAATCACATAGGTGCAGAACCCGTGAATTGTATTGATCTGCGCATGATGCAGCAGGACGCCCTGCCGCTGCAGATGAGTATCCTCCGGATTTTCCCGCAGGCGCTCCTCCAGTGCCCTGCCGATCCGGTCCTTCATTTCTCCTGCCGCAGCCCGGGTAAAGGTGACAACCAGGAGATGATCAATATCAACGGGATGCACCGGGTCAGTAACCAGGCTGATAATATGCTCGACCAGTACTGCAGTTTTTCCGGAGCCCGCCGCTGCAGACGCCAGAATATTCGTACCTCTCTGATGAATGACCTGGCTCTGCTCAGCTGTCCATTTCACTGCCATGTCAGTTATCCCCCTTTTCCAGTTCTTCGATCATGTCCATGACTTCCTCTGGACTCATCTTCCGCAGGCGCCGGTACGCATAGCCCGGAATCCTGCGGTCATATCCGCAGATGCCGCCATAGGGGCAGAATGTACAGGTGCTCTGTCCCTCTTCCATAAACGGATCGACGCGGATCTCCCCCTGTACTATCCTGTTCCCAAGCTCCTGTACCTTCCTGTCCGCAAAGCTCCGGATCTGGTCAAAATGCACCAGTGACTCTGTCTGCGACGCCTTGGTAAGCGCGCCGCTTTTCGTCAGACCTGCGGGAATCACCTCGGAGGTCATTCCCGGTTCCAGGGTTCTGTCCAGATGCTTCAGGACATCCATCTCAGAGCGGCAGAGTCCCTGCGGCAGCAGCTGCTTCAGAAGTGCCTTCAGCCGGTCCGGCTCTGTCCCTGCTTTCCCGGCATCAATCATCGGATCATCAATGTGATAATAAAAAACCCCCGCCGGTTCGATCTTTTTTTCCGGATGTTTCTTCTGGTCGGCTTCCAGCGCCGCGTTCAGATACACCGCCAGCTGAAGCTGCAGCCCATAGTACAGCTCACTTAAATCCAGCTTTGTATTGCCAGTCTTGTAGTCAATCACCTTCAGGTACCGGACATCTCCGGATTCGCAGATGTCCAGACGGTCAATCCGGCCTATCAGCTGCATCGAGGTGTTGCCGTCTAAGCTGAAATGGATTGCACGCAGGCTTTCACCGAAATCAAATTCAAAATCCGCCGGCCTGAAATCACCCCTGCTGACCTGCTGCTGGAGTGCCCATACTGTTATCCGGAGAATCTCCCTGAGCCGTTCTGTCATATGTGCATTCCTGCTCGTACTGTACAGAATCCGGTTGTTGTAGCTGTTCATTACCTGCATCAGGGCAGCATCCGCCATCCTGTCGCGGTCTGCATCCGACAGCGTACCCCAGTCCTGTCCTCTGGCAGCCATTCTTTCAGAGAAAAGCTGCAGCGCATCGTGCATGATGGTTCCGAAGTCCGCCGGTGTAAATACATACTCGTCCCGCGCCTTCAGCCGCAATCCGTAATCCAGAAAATGTCGGAATGCACAGGACGCCATTTCCTCCAGCCTGGTGACAGAATTTTTCAGTTCACTGCCGTACAGCTTCCTGGCCAGGCGTATACCGAGTCCATTCTCCGGATTACGGGAACGTACGGCGCGCAGAAGGGCAAGCATCTCTTCCTTTTCCGATGGATTCGACAGCATCCGGCGGGACAGCTCCACAGCTGCGCCGGATGGCTGCTGGTCCGGAATCTTCTGCAGCTCCTCCAGCAGATATTCCATCCTTCCATCCACAGTCTCCATCCGCAGAGAAGGATCCTGCCTTTCTGCTTCATCCTGTATCTGAATGGGAATCTCCGGAAACATGCGGCTGATGATACCGATCAGATAGGAAGGAAGCAGCGTATCTCCGCTGCGTCCTGCTCTGCTGTAGGACAGATACAGGGCGTCGGACGGCTTGGTCATGGCCAGATACAGGTAGAAGCGCTGCTGATACATCTGCTCCCGGGATGTCGGCGCCAGTTCCACCTTGTGATCTGCAAGCCGCTCACGGTCAAACTCTGAGAGAATACCCTTTGCCGCCACCGGCTTCGGTACGATGCCCTCATTAATTCCCACGAAAAACATCACACGGATCTTTTTCAATCTGGTTCTCTCGATATCTCCGATCAGGACCTGGTCCTCTCCCGGCGGCACCAGGCCGATGCGCATCTCCTGAAACCCTGCATCCAGAATTTCCTGATAATCCGAGAGCTTCATTTTCTCGTCGCCCATCACCTCGACCAGCCTGTCAAAAAGCGCCATGACCTGTTCGTATATCCGTGCGTACTCCTTTTCCGAGGACGGGTCCGCCTTCTCATGGAAGGACTGCTCCATCTGACGCATGCGGTTCTGTACGTCATGAGAGACAATATAATCATAGAGCAGCGCTGTTTTCTGCCGCACGGTTGTATTTCTCTGATGAAACCCGTCATGCAGCGCCTGGGTCTCGCTGACAAATTTTTCCCGGATTCTGTTATATTCCGGCAGCATATCCGGCTTCATGTTTCTGGACGTACGAGTCCATGTGTCTTCAAATTTACTTCTTCCGTGAATGCCAAGCGCCAGACAATAATCGTCCATCCGCTGGATCTCTTCCTCAGTCAGAAGAGACAGCCCACTGTGAAGATACCGGAACACACTGTCGTAGGAATAATTGTCCCGGACCATATCCACCGCAGAACGGATAAATTCAACCATCTGATTGGACATCACTGCCTTCTTCTGGTCCAGAAAGCAGGGAATTTCTGCTCCCTGCAGCAGACGCACCGCTTCCCTGCCATAGGTGTCCAGATCTCCGGTCACAATGGCAAAATCCCGGTAATGGTATTCCTTCTCCCGGATCAGACGGCAGATCTGCTGGACGACAGCACGCATCTCCTGCTCCGGATCTGATGCCTCAATCATATGAATCTGATGGCTGTTTCCGCCATCCCCATGAAAGCACCTGCGTCCATACCGGAACAGGTTCTGCTCCATGAAGCTCAGCTCCGGACTCGCAGCAAAGCGGCTTTTTTCTCCGGCCCTGACCCAGCGCACCGGCAGAATCTCTGTCCGGGTCTGCTCCGCCAGTTCCATCATCCTGTGATACAGCGTCCAGGACATATGAAACAGATGGTGCATGCCTCTGCTGCGGTTCAGGTTCTCCGGCGTATCTGCTGTAAGTACAACCGTCACCCGGTCTGCCAGAACCAGGAGGCTGCGGACCACCTCCATCTGCACAGGTGTAAAGCCCGTGAAACCATCCAGTACGATCCGGCTTCCTCTGACCAGATCCGATTCACCAATGACGCGGCAGAGGATTTCCGGAATCTCCTCCGTGGTCAGATAGTGGTCTTCCAGATAGCTGTTAAAGCCATGATACACCGTCCTGATATCCTCCAGCTTCATGGCAAGCCGTGCGTGATTGTTCTCCCCGGAGGCCTGAA
>JAJGAH010000077.1 GCA_020844525.1 Eubacterium sp. | reverse complement strand
ACTATCTCATCAAAAGTGCTGTAATTGGAGGAATCAACAGAGCTGTCGGCGGACTGCGTAGTACCCTGGTCCGGTGTCCCCGCTTTTTCTGTATCTCCGGATGGTAACTGTGCAGACTGTGTATTGCTGCTCGATGTCACCTGACTCTCCGGCATACCCCCAGTCATCGCATTGCTGCTCGATGCTATATCCTCACCGGATGACCCTTGACTATCAGGCGGGTTCCCTGCAGAAGTGCCATTCCCTCCGGAAGGTGCATTCCCCGCAGAAGTACTGTCCCCTCCGGAAGGCGGATTTCCTCCGGAAGGTGCCTGTCCTGCAGCTGGAGCACTGCCTCCTGCAGATCCGCCCGGCCCGCCGGCGTTATCAGCAGATTCGCTCTTCGCATACCTGCCTTCCAGAAAAGCCTCTGCCTTATCCTCTGTTGTCATTGAGGCAACTTCATCATCGGTAAGGGCATTCCCATCGGTGTCAAACCAGGTCCAGCCGTCTGCATAATCCAGATTCTCCAGATACCAGTTCAGATTCTGTTCAAATTCATCCAGGTACAATGTCAGATAGGTACCGCCATAACCGTTTGTGTCGGCATATTTATTCTCGTCATACTCGATGGTCAGTGAAACGGTATCATCGGTATCACCATCCTCATTCAGATCAAAACCCACAGCCGCTTCCGATACGGAAAGATTCTGATCATTGATATAATCCATATATTCCTGGGATAAATATGTTGCCAGCTGCTTCTGGAAATCTGTGTTGAAGCTGTACTCCGTATCAAGGTTGTACTCGAAAGCCATAGCCATATCCGCCTCAGCCAGTGAGCTGATCGCGCTGTAGGCGATGCATCCCCAGACGCCATCAGAAATCTCTGCATCTGTTCCATTTACAGAAACCGCTGTGGAATAGCTTCCGTCTTCATTCCGGTACACTCCGACCGCACCGGCCTCAATCTCATAGTCATAGAAATCCGAATTGTTGGAGGTAGCCGCCACCATAGTTGCATGTGCACCGCCGCCTGATCCCCCGGTCGAGACAAAATACTCCGTGTTTCCCGGAAGGTTCCCAAGCAGAATGTTATATTTCACAAAGCGGATTGCGTTTTTCTGATCGACCAGACAAAGCGGGGCATCTCCCGTGTAATAGGATTCTCCATCCGAGTTTTCTGCCGTACTCTGCTTTCCTCTGTTACCACAGGCCACATTGATATAGCCGTCAGCTGCATAGGTTGAGGAGGCCAGCTGGTTTTCCTGTGCGCTGTATCCGGCTGCACCTGTATTGATGACAACAGGCGCCGTAGATGCTGTATAGACCTGCCCGTTTTCACTGGTGATTTTCGCGTCGTTATCAATAACCAGCGTCCCGTTCACTGCATCCGAATAGCTGTCTGCCGTAACATCTTCTGTTCCATCTCCATCCGTATCAATACCCTTTACATAAGCTCCGGGAACATTGACCGACACTCCCTGATAGTCCTCCAGCTCCGGATTGGCTACGGCGCAGGTAATGGACATCGTCCAGGAATCAGACTGGCTGTCATAGCTCCATGTGACGTCGCTGTTGTTGGCCAGATTCAGCTTGCTCTCAATAGACTGCTTTTCTTCTTCTGTGGTGGCATCTGTATCCGCCGCCGGTCCAGACGCTCCTGTCTTCACCGTTACAGTACTGCTTCCGGAAACAGCAGACGCCGTGGAAGAACTGCCTGACACGGAAGAAGACGCATCGGTCCCGATATCAGCAGACCCACAGGCAGCCAGCCCTGCCGTCAAAGCACCCGTCAAAAGAACTGCGAGTATTTTTTGTTTTTTCATAAAATCAATCCACCTTTTTCGTTAACCCTTATCAAATCCCCGGCTCACGCCGCCGCTATGTATATTGACAGGATCAGTATAAAAAAGGAAGCTTGAAAAAAGCTTGAAGATTTAAAAAATATGAAAACGGATTCTGAAACTCGTCAATCCATCTCTGCTGTCAACCGTTATCTGTGTTCCGTGAAGTTCGGCGATATTCTGTGCAATGGCCAGCCCAAGACCATAATGTGCCTCTCCACCCTCTGTCTCCTCCCCGGAGTGGTAGAACTTTTCAAAAATCTTCTCCCTCTCACCGACAGGAATTTCCTTTCCCTGATTGGAGACAGACATTTCTGCAGCAGATCCCTTCCGCTCCAGACGCACACGTACCTGTCCGCCAGCATCCGTATGGCGAATCGCATTTTCAAGGAGTGCCTCTGTCATCCGGGACAGCCTCGACGGATATCCGGAAATAGAAATGTTTTCTTCTATTTCACTTGTCAGGATGACATTCTTCTCATATGCTGCAGCATCAAAGGACAGGACGACCCCCTCAACCAGACTGCTGAGATCTGTCCTTTCTGCAGGCTGCTGGCGCTGCTGATACTGCAGCCTGGCATCATCCAAAAGCTCCCGGATCAGCTGACTCATTTTTTCATTTTCTGTCTCCACATCATCCAGATATCTGCTGGAAATCCCTTCTCTCCGCATCATCTCAAGCCCGGCCTTCATTACCGTCACCGGCGTCTTCAGCTCATGCCCTGCAAACATGATAAACTCCCGCTGCTTCCGGACAGATTCCTCCAGGGGGCGGACCAGAAAGGATGAAAGCTTTCTGCTGAAAAACAGCCATACAAAGAAAAGTGCTGAGGCCAGACAGAGCGACCGGACCAGATACACCATTTCTCTGCCGCGCATTGGGCTGATATCTGCAATCGCAATCAGAAGCGACTGATCCTGCGTGACAATTTCAAACTGATAGTCAGACCAGGAACCGCTGGTTTTCTGGGTGCGCAGGATGCTCTGTGCGATCTGAAAAAGGAAAGCATCGGTTTCCGGCTCTTCGCGCGTCTGCTTTTCACAGACAGATTTCCGTTGCTGTCACGGCTGAGAATATAGACACCTGCAATATCATTTTCCGCACTGTCATCTGCCATTACGTCTTTTATCGAGCTGTCACTTGACACCACTTCTTTTACAGCACTATCGCCAGACGCATTTTTACCCGCCTCAATGCCATCCGTCGCACCGCCATTTGCTGCCGCAGCTCCATATGATACCGAACCGACACCGCTCTCCTCATTAGATGCAGACTGATTCAGCGGTGGTTTCCCTTCGGATTGGTTCCATGCCATCTGCAGTGAAAGATTCAGAATCCTGGAGACAGAACGCGCATCCGCATACCGGTCATTCAGATTGAACAGGAGAACCAGAAGGAACGCTGCTGTCAGATAAACCAGAATGAGCAGCAGCCACAGTTTATTTTTATATTTTTGGATCATGTACCAGCCTCCAGTCTGTACCCGGCTCCCCGGACCGTCAGAATCTGCAGCTTCGTGCCGATAAATTTCATCTTCTTCCTCAAAAAGGAAATGTATACTTCTTCCTTATTGTATTCCGGTTCCTCCCCCTCATCCTCCCATAGCTGCTCCGAGATCTGTTCCTTGGAAAGAAGCTGTCCGGGATTCTGCAGAAAATAAACGAGCAGAATATATTCCTTCTGGGAAAGACGGGTGCTTTTGCCTGTATACGAAGACGTAATTACATGTGTATTTTTATCCAGTGTGAGATCTGAAATGGTAAGAGAGGCTGCTCCGTTTCGGACAGGAATTTCTGGTCCCGCCACTTCTGAGCGCTGCGGATTGAGCCGCAATAGAACGTGAATACGGGCATCCAGTTCCTGCATCTCAAAGGGCTTCGTGAGATAATCCTCGGCACCGGCAGAAAATCCCTCCAGCTTATCCTGAAGCTCTGCTCTGGCAGTAAGAAAAAGGACAGGCGTGCGTACACCCTCCGCACGAAGTTTACGCAGAACAGAAAACCCGTCCATAACGGGAAGCATCACATCACAGATGATGGCATCATATGGCGTGCGCCTTGCCTCCTGATAGCCAGTATCTCCCCGATGGCAAACGGTGACCAGAAAATGCTCCTGCAGAAAAAAATCCCGCAATATCGATGCCAGTCGAAATTCATCCTCAATGATCAATAAATGTATAGCTCCCATTATCCAAATCCCCCTGTTTCCCTGATCCACTCTCCCGGCTCTTCTGATTCCCCACTGCCCTGTCTGCGGACGTGAGATGGATTTCAACTTTTTCTGGAGCTTGGCGTTGGCTTCAATTCCCCCGGTGTCATCAAAGACCCGTTCTAGATTTTGTAGAAAAGGTTATCCTGTTTTACAGAGAGGAAGGCGCTGCAGGAGAACGCTTTGCTGATATGATCGACCGTCTGGGATTTGACTACTTGCAGGACAGATTACTGCACACAGAACCGGATAAAAGCAAGATCCTCCAGAAAAAGGTGACCGGAGGAGCGACTTGCTGATCAGCAGATTCTGCAAGGATAACGCAAAAAGTGACAGGGTGCCCGACACCCTGTCACACAATGCGGTTCAGCGTTGGTTCAGCACTCCGAATTCAACAAAGCGACAGCTTCTCCGCCTGTCATGCCCTCCCTGATACCTGCCTTCGCAGCAGCGGTGGTCATACCCTTAATCGGGTTCTGCAGAATTGCCTGAAAATCTGCGCCTCCGCCAAGAACAGCTGCATCACCGAATTTCTCTGCTGCCTCCATATTCAGGTAACCGCACATCAGATAACCGTGCTTTGCCTGAATCAGAATCATATTCGGATGACCCTCTCCTCCCGGCGCAGAAACCATCGTCCCCTGAACCTTACCATCTGCTACTGTTAGCTCTTCAATCGTAACCATTTTTTGTTCCTTTCTTTTTTACTAAAATCTCAACCGAAATATTCATCTGACCGGAATATTCATCTATATAAAGAGGATTGTGATTATTTTCTAATGCTGTCTTCTCAAATCCGGCCGGCTTTCATATACTGTAGATATTTTCAATTGCTATTTTTCAAATGCAGACGTCTTCCAGATGCACGGGTTATTCCTCGTAGTCGAAGATTGCCTTCTTCTCCAGATATGCCGCATATTCTGTCTTCCACTCCATATGCGGTTCACTCTGATCATATACCTCAAGTGCCTCCCGGTCCATATCAATTCGAATCAGCAGGTCATATCGGTTCGGGCGGTTGATGACATTCGGAATCACCTTCACATCATGAATACCATCTATCCCCTTCAACCTCCCAAAGAGAAGACGGATGTCCGGAAGCAGATCCTCCCGCTCATCAACACCGACATCTTCTCTGAATTTTACCAATATACAATGTACCATCTCTGTCCACTCCTTCACAGTGCATTTCTGGGGCAATTCCTGACACATTCCATGCAAAGAATACACTCTGTCCCGTTTTTCCGCTTTCTGGAATTATCCGTTACATCCACATCCATCGGGCAGACCTTTTTGCATCGTCCGCAGGATATACACTTCTCCTTGTCACACTTCACCCGAATCAGCGAAAAATAGCTCATCGGCTTCAGAAATACTGTAACCGGACATATATATTTGCAGAATGCCCGGTTATCCTGAAAGGCAAAAGCAAGCGCAATTCCCACGCCATAATACGCCGCATTCCCGATCAGAAAAGCCCAGAACATAATTTTCTCAATATGACCGACCCTGGCAAGAAACAGGAAAACAACGAACAGGAAGGAAGCAATGAAAGTGATATATCTGATCCATCCGATCTTTTTCCTGGGATGCTTCGGAATTTTATATGGAAGAAAATCCAGTACCATAGCCGTCCAGCAGGCATACCCGCACCAGCCTCTGCCGAACAGCAGCGGGCCGAAAATCTTCGCAACCGCATAATGGATCGTGGCTGCCTCGAATACACCTGTGAACAGATAATACCAGAAGCCCTCGATCTGCATATTCTCGTTGCAGATCAATCCCAGATAGACAAGCATGTACAGCCCCACGAGCAGCTGCACAACACGCCGGGCGTTCCTGTATTTTTTGATGAAAAGGAACAGCCCCAGCGATATGGAAATGCCGATATAACTGAAGTTGAAGAGATAAAAAAGATTGTCCTTTGTAAGCCACAGGATAATAGCAACCAATTCAAAAACAAGAAGCATGATAAGCGGTATTTTGTACTTCTTCACCTGATCTATGGGGCTCACCTCCAGACAGTAATGAATGTGCCGTCATGATCGTTAATAGCAAAAGTATAGTTCAGTAAATTATCATACCGTAATCCAGATCAGCAGACAAGGAAAAAACATTCTCATTCAGGCGTCCTCTGAAAATTCTTTTATGAGAGGCAGTTTTTTCAAGCGCAATGCCGCCGGTGATGTACACTGGCAGCTATTCTGAACTTTCCAGGCCAGTTCCATGTGTTCTGCATCACTGTATCGTTAAAAGCTTCTCCTTCAGTCTCCGATAAATTCTCTCGTTTCCTGCGTCGTTCGGGTGAAGGCCATCCGGATTGTATCGCTCACGCAGCATGGGCACCTCGGGCTGCATCCCGGAGGTTCTGTAGAGGTCAAGAACCGGTATCGCATAATATGCCGCAACCTCCTGGATAATATTCACGTAAGTCTCCAGATCCGCCTGTGTTGGCTTTCCCATTTCGTTGATGTGTGCCTTTTCCCCGATTCTGTGGAGTGGTGTCATTACCAGCAGCTGTGCATTCGGATATCTCTCAAGAAGATCAAGATACAGAAGATGAAGCGCGCCATAAAAGGTGTCGTCTGTTCGATCGTCCATGCATCCAAGTGGCGCATCCCCGTGTCCATAGTCGTTCGTTCCTCCGAATATTACGACCACATCCGCATCCGGATTCATGTCCTTGACACGACTCCGAAAGTACTGGTCCCATTTGGGGTCCGGCGATGGGATCTGTTGCCTTGCGATCCGCGTACCACCGATACCATAGCCCCGTGCGGCCACGCCATCCCGCCTGGCCAGAAGATTCCAGTAGACATTTTTCAGGTCGGAGGTACCACACCCCTCCGTAATACTGTCTCCTAGAAAATTAATTTTCAGATTTTGCAGATTCATCACACTAACCTCCACCTCTTGATTCAACTGAAAGCAAAAGCATATTCTACCCATTTATCATGCCGGGAGAGCTTTTTATATTATACTTTACCACTGGTTTTTAATAAATCAAAAGTGTCTTCACATCCTAAGAACAGCTTTTTCTGATTTTTTCTGACATATGTCAATTATGCTTGATTTTTCCCTCATCGTGGTATTATTGACTTATGTCAGAAATGGAGGTCGTTATGGCAGGAAGACAGGAAAAAACACGCCGGGTGGGAACAATCCCCGAATATACTTCCTTCAATCCGGAAGGTATTCCTACTGGCGAAGAAGTTACTCTTTCAGTCGATGAATTTGAAGTAATCCGTCTGCTAGACCTGGAGCATATGACCCAGAGCGAGACTGCAGATCAGATGCACGTTGCAAGAACCACAGTAACAGCGATCTATGACAGAGCCCGCACCAAGCTGGCAGATTCACTTGTCAATGGGAAGCAGCTCCGGATTGAAGGCGGCAATGTACAATTCCGGCCTCAAATCGTCCAGACAGTACACAAACCAGCAGACAAAGGAGAACACATTATGAGAATTGCAGTAACTTATGACAATGGAAATGTATTTCAGCATTTCGGCAGAACAGAACAGTTCAAATTTTATGACGTAGAGAATGGCAAAGTTACCGACACGCAGGTAACCGGCACAAACGGAGCCGGACATGGCGCACTCGCAGGTTTCTTAAAGAATAATCAGGTTGACACCCTCATCTGCGGAGGTATTGGTGGAGGGGCACAGGCAGCTATGCAGGAAGCCGGTATCAAAATCTACGGTGGTGTTTCCGGAAATACGGATGAAGCTGTCAGCAAACTGCTTAATGGTACCCTTGAATATGATCCCAATGTCGTCTGCTCACACCATGATGGACATCACGGTAACGGCCAGTGTGGAAGCCACATCTGTCACAATTGATAAAGCGTCACGATTACCAAACAAGGTCGGGACCAAGAAAATTCTATTTCTGAAAGAAGAAAGAAGGGACAATACGATGATTATTCGTACAGCAACAATGAGGGATCTGGATGCAGTAACAGCAGTAGAAGCCGAGTGCTTTCCCGCAGCAGAGGCAGCAACGAAGGAGGAATTCGCACAGAGATTAAAATATTATGGAAATCATTTCTGGCTGATGTTTGATGGAACAAAACTGATTGCATTTGTGGATGGTTTTGTTACAAATGAATCCGATCTGACAGATGAAATGTATGAAAAGGCAGAAATGCACGATGAGAAAGGCGCATGGCAGATGATATTCGGTGTGAACACAATTCCAGAATATCGCAAACATGGATATGCCGGACAGCTGATTGAACACGCAATACATGATGCAAAGGAGCAGGGCAGAAAGGGTCTTGTGCTCACCTGCAAAGACAGACTGGTACATTTCTATGCCAAATTTGGATTTGTGGATGAGGGAATCTCCGAGAAATCTATACATGGCGGAGTAGCATGGCATCAGATGAGACTGACATTTTGATTTTTGTCTGTGATTAAATTTTTATCTGTGATTAATTTTTATCTGTGATTTATTTTTTATCTGTGATTTAATTTCTGTCTGTAATTTGGAACAGGGCAGGCCTGTGAAAGGTCTGCCCTGTTGTACAGATATAGCAGTCTGGTCCATCTTTAATATTTTATACACTCTGACCCATTATTCTCGCTTTACCAATTTCCGGATGGCCTTTCATTTGTTCATTTAAGACACCTCCTTAATTCTGTCCCCATAACGGGTCTCTCAGCATCGCCCTTCCAACTCCGATCAGGTCAGCCTTATTTTCTTCCAATAGTATTTTTGCCTGTTCCGGTGTCCGGATCCCACCAGTCAGCAGTACAGGAATCTGAACCTTTCGTTTCACAGCCTCGGACATATCCGAGAACCATCCCGGCTCATGATGCCCTTTTCTGGTATAGAAGTTAAATCCGCCGGAAAGGTCAATCAGGT
>JAJGAH010000076.1 GCA_020844525.1 Eubacterium sp. | reverse complement strand
TCCAGACCTCCTTACAGTGATCCATCAGGATCTTTCCAAAGAAGAGCCCGAGCTCCCGTTCTTCCGGATCATCGTCACGCAGGAACTGCGGATAGAGGAGATGGCTGCAGAGAGGGATCCTTCCCTGATCCACAGCAAAGCGGCAGTAGCGTCTCGCGGCTTCCACGTTGACGAGGATATCTCCCGCATAGGGACTTACTATATAGGTGAGCGGACGATAGATGTGGTTTGCCTTTCTCTCTTTTCTTCTCTCCTCCGATGCCACATGGGAAAGTGCTGCTCCTGCGGTCGGGTCATAGTAAAATTCCTTATTCCGATAAAGGCTCATCCTCGCTCACCTCCAGTTCTGTAATCTCGATCTCGATTCCGACCGGATCCTCGGACCACTTCTTTTCCACATGTTCCCTTACGACCTGTGCGTCATCTTTCCAGAATCCGCAGCGGGTCATGCAGTCCTTCAGCATCTTTTCGAGGTTATCGGTATCGGGACGGGTGACTCTCCACTCTCCTGCCTTATGGGATTTTCCCTTTGGAAAGAGCCAGAGTACCGAGAGGGATAAGGGACCAGTCAGAGGCTCCTTCGGTCTCTTCTGAATCAGAAGCACAGTCAGTGCTTTCTTTGCTGCTTTCAGTTTTGCCGGCTCATAAAAGACCGGTCTTCCGTTTATCAGGGCCACCTTCTTTTCCTGCGCGGTCGCAGTCGGTGGATTCATCTCAATAAAAAATTTCATAGGACTTCCTTTCGGAACATTCAAAAGCGTCAGCCCGGGACGTTCCGTCTCACCGTGAGGAAGGACGGACGTTTACGTCCTTCCTACACGTGGACGTAACATACGGACACTATATATCTATATATAGGGCGGTCGTCTGTGTCTGGACGTCCGCCGAAATCAGGTTGTCGGCCACATGCGGTCAACCAGAATTATTCCGGTTGTCCAGATGCGTTCCGGAGACGTTTCACGACTCCGTTCGTACAGTTATAGGCGTCTTTCATTTCATTCAGGTAGCGCCTCACGGTCCTCGGTGCGACTCCGATATACTCCGCAAGATCATTCACGGTGATCTGCAGATCCTCATCGATCGACAGGGCATCATAGGCATTGTCAAAGGCGGTCCGTCTGCTCTCTGGTGTGGAGAAGTTTCCGGTCTTTGTGAGATTCCCGACAAGGCTCCCTTCCGGGCCGAGGTTTGCAAGCTCTCCTGTCGTATCAAGCCTATGGATCGGATAGGTGAACCAGAAATTCACCGGTTTGATGTTCGGGAATTCCCGAAGGCTCGATTCCATCCGCCATGCGGTCTCTCCGGTATCGGCGACGTTATTCTTCAGATCATCCGTCAGTTCCAGCTCGATCATGTCAAGCTGTGCATCCGGGTCTCTGGCAAAAACCCCGGATCCGGAAGCCCGGTCCATCGCCTTCTTCATACCCTGCGCTCCCTTGCTGTGATGGTGGCAGTAGATGGCAGCACATCCGGTCTCGGCGCAGATGCGGTCAAACTGGTTGCAGAAAGCTCCCATGTCCGACGCATTATTTTCATCGCCGGTGATGACCTTGTAAATCGGGTCGATAATGATCGCATCGAGCCTCTGGTCTCTCACCCTCCGGACCATCTTTGGCACCAGCTGATCCAGCGGAATCGCGTGGCCTCTCAGATTCCAGATCACGATGTCCTTGGTGTGTTTCATCGGAATCTGAAGAGCCTGATAGATCTTGAAAAAACGGTTGATGGCAGAGGCAGGATCGATCTCCAGATTGACATAGAGCACGCGGCCCTTCCTGCAGGGAAAGCCGAGCCAGTTCTGTCCTTCTGCAATGGCGATGCAGAGCTCCATCAGAAGAAAGCTCTTTCCTGCTTTGGAGGATCCGGAGAGAAGCATCTTGTGGCCTCTCCTCAGGATTCCCTCGATCAGCTCCTCCGGGAGCGTCGGCGGATCGTCCTTGTATTCCGACAGATCTACAAGAGCCGGAAGTTCATCATCCACGCCCTCGGCAAAGTCCATCCAGTCGTTCCAGCTCTTTCTGCCGATGTTCGTATTCACAAGATACTGGCGGTTTCCGTTCCGGGTGACACCCGGCATCCGGGAGAGCCGCGAGGGATTCCGATTCTGCTTATCGATCAAAACTCCCTGTTTTTCCAGAAAGTCGTAGAGGAACTCTACACGCCTCCGGTATTCGTCTGCATCCTTCGCATCGATGTGCACGATCGCATGCAGGCTCTTTCCTCCGGAATGAACGAGGGCTGCGATCGGAAGTTCCATCTTCCGGAACATCGCATTCTGCTCGGCGATCGGCATGGTGTCCGATTCGATCAGTGCATAGGTAAAGCGTGTGACGTTCTCATTCTTCACGCCTTCCCCATCGACCGGATTGAAGCGGATCCACGCGCCGGCTTCCGGTTTCCAGTCACCGATCGTCGCTCCGATATCATCCGGATGCTTTTTGAGAGACCCGATCAGATCATCCCGGGTCCTGTCATAGACACCCTTGGACGGCACAAACTTTCCGTCTGCGTTCTTCCAGACATCGTTCGTGACATAGGCGACATGATCGTCCGGCTCAAATAGAAGCTCGAGATAGGTGATGAGATCCTGCACCGGATTCCAGGTCTCCTGCGGGAAACCCGTGAAAGCGTCCTCTCCGTCATATTCAATGGTGTCGTTCCAGTTCATGCAGCCGGCTTCCCCGGTATAGGGAGCCCAGCCCCGGTCCTTTGCCATCTGAATGATGGTTCCGGCTTTCACCGGTTTGTGATTTCCGTGAAAACCATCCCATTTCTTCTGGCACTCTCCTGCGTGATACCGGGAGTCGTTCTGGCTCCAGTCATCCCAGACCGAGCAGGGGAAGCCCTCTTCTTTTAAGGCCATGCCGACCGCAATCCAGTCGGCACGGGTAAGCTCTGCCACATTGATCGCGGCAAGCGCTGATAAAATGTTGTTATCCATGAAAACCTCCAAAAGAGATGGATTCTAAAGATGCCCAAAAGAATCCATCCCGAAGTCCCTTAGTTGAAGGGAAGCTCGTCGTCAGATCCTTCCGGAAGAGTCATGAAGTCATCCTCCTTCGGCATCTGGGACGGATCGTAGTCGTAGTAGCGGACGACCTCGTTCTTCTCATGTTCCCTGCCGTCCTGCTTTCCCACATAGGTAGCCGGTGCGATGTGAGCTCTGCCCCTCGCTCCAATCACCCTGCTCCAGTCCATGACCAGCCTCTCGCCCTGCTTCTTCTGACCGATGGCACGGAAGAAGCTTGAGATCTTCCACTCCATCGTGCGATAGAGAAGCAGATCTGTGAGCACGGTCGCTGTTCCTTCAGGGGTCTTTACTTCCAGTGTCAGAAGTGCCTTGTTGCAGGGCGGGATCTTCTCGCTTCCTGCGTGTCTGGCACGCTCAAACTTCGTGACCGTAAAGGTGTAGTCTCCCTCCGGGAGAATGACGAACTGGTTATCCTGCTCAATGGTGTCACCCCAGTCCATGCAGCCGTCGTTCTGATTCCTGTAATTGTTATCAGGCATTGTTTCTGTCCTCCTTCATCGTTTCTGTATCATTTGTTTTTGTATTCTTTGCTTCTGCGTTTCTGATCATCTCGCGGATCCTCGGCCAGTACTTCAGGACCCAGCCGGAGAGGAACTTCTCGGAATAGGCCGAGATTGGAACATCCTCTTTGTAATGACCCTTGCCTGCAACGAACTTCCGAAGTGCTGCTTCCGAAATGCCGTCCTGAACCAGAAGATCCATGACCTTCTGGGCCGATGCTGTCGGTGCGGGAGGAAGGGGAGTCGCTGCCCTTTCCGCTGCTGCAGCAGATTTCTCCGGTTCTCCTGCTGCCGTCTGCTGTGATGCTGCAGCCGGGTCACTTCCCGCTGCCAGCGGATCCGAAGCCACTGCTGGCGGTTCCTCCTTCTGTTCCCTCCCGGTCGGCAGCACAAAGACCGGTTTCAGATACCGGTAATCCAGATCCAGCTTGTCCGGCAGGCCGTGGCGGTTCTTCGCATCCCAGCAGGGATGATGGCTCGTGTACATGACGCGCTTCCCGCCCTGCGCCTTGGCGGTCTTGTTCTCGGTGCTTACCACGAAGGTCTCGTAGTTGCAGAACAGGAGCAGATCGCACCACTCCTTGAGAAGCGGAGCGGACTGACGGGTGAGTTTCATCTCCCAGCGGTCATAGGCTCCCATCTCATCCGGCTGTTCAAATTTCCGCATCTTGGCATGAGCGGTCACGACGACGTTCATACCGGCTGCGATCACCATGTCCAGCGCATCCAAGAGTCTAGTGAATTCTTCGCCGATGTAGGTGTAGCCCTTGCCGTAGCCGAAAGCCTCGATGGACGGCTGCTTATACTTGTCGAGGATATGGGCGATTGCCAGCTGCTCGGCCCAGTCAGCCGTATCCAGAACGAGGGTCTTGCAGATGTCCTTCGTTACAGCGACTTCCTTGACCGTCGAGAGCAGTTTCTCCCAGTCCTTCAGGCCTTCAATTCTTCGCACATCCAGATGGGCACTGCCGCCCTCGGTATCGATAAACAGGGGATCGGGCGTCTGGGATGCCAGCGTTGTTTTCCCGATTCCCTCGGGTCCGTAGATCACGACCTTCTGCGGTCTTGCCACGATCCCGCGTGTAATATTCAGCATTTACAAACCTCCTTCTTATCTCAGGGAGCAGGACGTGTCTTCGATGAGCACACAGCCCGGCACCTGGGTTCCGGAATTTAACAGCTTCTTCACTTCTGTCTTCGCGACCTCCGGCTCCGGTACCCGGAAGCAACTCGTGAACTTGTGGCGCTTGAGCCACCGGACCGCCTTTGCGGAATCCGTCACATCGACGCGGGATGTCTTCCGGTAGCTTACTGTCGCAATGCCAAGATCCGTCTTCTCTCCATCGCACTCGCGGTCCAGCACGTGCATGAGGCGCTCTTCCTTCTTTGCGAGCTTCTCGCGACGATTCTTAAGACGCAGCTCTTCCACCTTCAGGGCGCTCTGCTCGGAGCGAAGATTTAAGACGAGCTTTCCAAGGTAGGAAAGAATCGACGTCTTCTCCATCTGGAGCTGATTGATCGCATCGAAGAGTGCTTCTGCATCCCCGAGGATCTCGCCGGTTTCCGGATCAAACTCAATGGCATCCGAGAGCGCCTGAATCTGTGCATTAATCTCGTAGAGTTTCAATTTGAATTCCTCCATTTTTGAATTCCTTGGTTTCCGAATCTCTCTGTCCGTTCTCCGGACTAAATGCCACCCATAAGGCATCCCTCCCTTCCCGCCTGACTGCGGGAGGCAGAGAACTCGAGGACCTTGCGGGAAAAGAAAAGCCCCGCAGGTACCTTTGGAGTACTTGCGAGGCTGCAGGGAACCTGAAAAAGGCATAAAGACAGCTCCTTCCGTACTCCGTGAAGATCCACTTCTCCTTAGGACTGTCCGCTGCCGTTTGGCACTTCGGAGAAGGTGATCTTTTCTGAGTATCTCTGCCTTTATGCATTTGACTTAAGTCAGGCATTCAATATGATTTTTTTGTTCCGGGAACGAATCCGTTCCCTTGAACTGACCCTATACTACCTGATCACAGGGCCTCATTCGAGGATCGGAAGTGTTCCCAAAATAAAGTCAGGATTTACAAGGGTTTGCGGGAATCGGGTACTGGGTGAGATGCGAAAAACAGTGAATTCCGGACTTTTTATAGATGCATTCTGGGAACACTTCTGTTCCCACAATCCGGAAAGTTTTTTATTTTTCTTAGGGATCTCCGCGAGTGCGGACATGAAAAAAGCTGAAGTACCCTTTCGGTACCCCAGCTGTGATAAGATGGTATGGAATTTATGAGATCGACCGGACGGCTCCTTTCATCTCGCCCTGATCCGGTGAATCGAACAGTGGCGGCCAGCCGCGTTCTGCCAGAATATCTTCGCACCGGGAGACCGTGAGCTTCTCCGCCTGAAACAGGAATTCCCGATACTGATGATGCAGCGGTTTTCTCTGAAAAGCGTTCCCGGATAATTCGATCAGCTTCTCCGAGATGAAAAACGGAAGCTGCAGAGCTACGCAGATCCCGACCACATGGGCAAGTGTCGGAGAATCCTGACTTAAGTATTTGGTCAGCGTTCTTCTCTCGACTCCCAGTCTCTCCGCAAGCGTCTCCTGTGTAATGCCTTTCTTCAGCAGGATCTCGTTTACGGCTTCATGGAAATCTGATGGCAGTGCGTAGAGAAGTTCGCCCCAGAGATAACTGTCATGCCGGAACGTCTCGTTTTCCTTCACATACAGCTCCGTCCCCGGCTCTGCCACCAGCGTATAGCCCGGACGATACTGACCGGTTACCAGCTTAGTCTTCGTTCTGGCAACTCTCCCCTGACGGAAGTCCGTGCTCCGGTATCTGCCATGTGCGGCAAAGCCAAGACAGCACTCGTCGATATGCGTTCTTGCGTAGGACGTAAGATATGGGATCCCGTTCCAGGTCTCCTTCACATATGCTTCCTGATTCAGACAGAAGTGTCCTTCCACGTAGCGATAGCGGCCTCCGCTGATGAGATGCCAGAATTCTGGATCTGCATCCGCAAGCTCTGCCGCCTGATAGGCCGAGATCGTGTAAGTCACGCCTTCCGGCCATGAACTGCTGCAGCCATGATCCGGAACGGATCTGCCGTCTACAAAACAGCGGATTCCTTCTGCCTCGTAGTAGCCAAGCTCAATCAGGCGATACTTGGCCATCGAGCGGGAGACCTTGTTTCTTACAGACACCATGTCAATGATTCCCCGCATCACCTCCGGGGAACGGATGCCCTGATGCCTTTGCAGTTCCGCTTCCACCAGCTCCTTCGTGCTCTGGCTCTCCATCAAAAGATAAGCCGGCAGCTTCTCACACTGCAGTTCCATCCAGTCCACCGGGCCGTTCTTCCGATAGACCCTTCTGGCTTCTCTCCTTCGATTGGTGTAATAGGAATACGGGCATCCCGTCATCATCTGAAGAAGGAAGAAGGTACGGTCCAGAACCATGTGACAGCACTCATGGCAGACCGTGCTGTTTCGGATCGAAGGGCTCTGGCAGTTGTCGATGCTGATAAGAATGGTGCCCGGATTGATCTGCTCGGTATATTTCCGTCCGGCAGAATCCAGAAGTTCCGCATCGCCGAAGTTGTAGTAGATCTGTCCCAGCGTGGCAGGATCTGCAAAATGCACGTCTCTTACATCGAGATTCATCCTTGCGGCAAGGTCATCTCCGTTCATCACAAAGCGCTCTCCCTCTGAGAGACGAGAGGCATATTCCGGGTAGTACTTCCGGAGGATCTGGTGAGCGACCGTTTCATAATCCTCTGCACGAAGAATCGGCAGCAGGTAGTCATTGGCTGGGATCTCGCCATCCGAAACAGGATCCTCATCTTCCTTCGGAAAGATCAGCGGCCCGATACACTTCTGCTCACAGGGCCGAAGGTCCAGAATGTAGCGGACTTTGAAATCCATATCCCGGACAAACCGGTCTTTCTCTTCTGTCTCGCCCTCCACCTTTCCACGGATCATAAAATCCACGAGCGTCTCATTCACGGGCTGCTGTGCTTTGGATCTGGTGGTGAGATAATAATACGAAAGCAGTCGTGCTTCTTTTGCTCTCTCCATCCCCTTCTGCTTTCGGACCGTCTTGATCTCCTGCTTCAGATAATTTCCCAGCACCAGAGACATGTCCTCTCCGAAAAAATCCGTCAGCACCTCGTATGCCGTGTAGGGCCTTCGAAAGTCCGGTTTATTCTCTCCCGTGCACTGCGAAACCGGCAGCGCAGTAATACATCCCTGTCCATAGTCTTTTAGTAAAATTGCATACTCCATCTAAATCCCACGCAGTTTCATCTCAAAATCACAAAAACACCCGGTCATCCCGGTTAGCGAAATTCAGGTCTCGTGATGCTTACTATTATATCGATGGCAGTACACATTTTCAATAGAATTGTTGTGTATTATTGTTCTTTTTCTATTGCACAGCACAATATTTTTGTGCTATTATTGGCATATGAACAAATCTTAAAACCCATCATGTCAGGAGGGATCAGAATGAAGGAATATCAGCAGAACAAGGAAACCGAGTCTGCAGGCGCATCATTCAGCGCACACGCTCAGAACAGTAAAGACGTGATCCATCTTCCTCATCCACAGGATTCTGATTCCAGAGAAGACTGGCCGGGCTTCGGTGCCGTTATCCAGAAATACCGCAAAAAAGCCAGATTAAGCCAGCCGAAAATGGCCAAAATGATGGAGGTCAACCGGAACACCATCACCAACTGGGAGAACAATAAAAACCGGCCCAGTCTGGATGACACAAAAATTTTGTGCGAAACACTCGGAATCCCTCTTTATGAACTTTTCGGCATGTACGATGAAATGGTTCCGACATCTCAGGAGCGGACACTCTTACGTCAGTACCGGAAACTCAGCAGCGTCAGCCAGAAATTCATCGAATCGATGATCCGGAATATGCTGCAGGAAGAGGTCGATGCCCGGAACGATATGCTGCGGGATTCTTATTTCATTCTTCCGCTGCAGAGCACTCCCGCTGCCGCTGGTACCGGCTGCGAATTCAACGAATTAAAACCGGAACCCGTATTCATAAAAAAGAACCGGCTCAGTACCGAGGCCGACACACTGATTCGTGTGAGCGGCCGCAGTATGGAACCGGTCTATCATAATGGGGATCTTGTTTATGTGAAATATACAAAAGACGTGGAAAGCAACGACATCGTAATCTGCTCCAGCGCGGACGGAGCCGTGATCAAGCGGATGTATGACAACAAACTGTATTCCCTGAATCCCAATCTGCCCTATGGAGAGAAGAATGAGGATGACCATGTCCAAGTCATCGGAAAGGTCATCGGAACTGTAAATGCAGATGAGATTCCGGATAAAGAAGATACAGCCCTTCTGAGAGATCTGCTGTCAGAAGAGCTGTACGAATTTGACCACAAG
>JAJGAH010000075.1 GCA_020844525.1 Eubacterium sp. | reverse complement strand
AGCTTGGCATTCTCACGACCCTGGCCGATCTTCTCACCCAGATAGGAATACCAGGCTCCGCTCTTATTCACAATACCGAGCTTTGTTGCAAGATCCAGAATATCCGCCTCCCGGGAAATTCCCTTGCCGAACATGATGTCAAATTCCGCCTCTTTGAAAGGCGGCGCAACCTTATTCTTGACAACTCTGACACGCGTGTGGTTTCCAATCACCTCACCGCCCTGCTTCAGAGCTTCAATTCTGCGGACATCAAGACGTACAGAGGCATAGAACTTTAATGCTCTTCCACCGGTCGTTGTCTCCGGATTTCCGAACATCACACCCACTTTTTCACGGAGCTGATTGATAAAAACAACAACGCAGTTGGTTTTGCTGATGGCAGCTGTCAGCTTTCGGCAGGCCTGGGACATCATCCTTGCCTGTAGTCCTACGTGGGAATCTCCCATATCTCCGTCAATTTCCGCCTTGGGTACAAGAGCGGCCACTGAATCGACAATAATGATATCCACTGCGCCGGAACGCACCATGGTTTCTGTGATCTCGAGGGCCTGCTCACCGGAATCAGGCTGTGAAATATACAGATTGTCAATGTCCACCCCGATATTCTTTGCGTAAACAGGGTCCAGCGCATGCTCCGCATCTATGAAACCTGCGATACCACCACGTTTCTGTACTTCTGCAACCATATGAAGCGCAACCGTCGTTTTACCTGAGGACTCAGGTCCGTATATTTCTACGATTCTCCCCCTGGGAATGCCGCCAACGCCGAGTGCAATATCCAGACTCAGTGAGCCTGTCGGGATTGCTTCTATATGAAGGTTGTTTCCCTGATCCCCGAGCTTCATAACTGCTCCCTTACCAAACTGTTTCTCAATCTGTCCCAACGCCGCATCCAGTGCCTGCTGCTTTTCTGAATTTTGATTTGCATTCGTATTGGCTGCCATATATGACTCCTTTCAAACAAACCGTGCTTTCCCGACACAACGATACATCAGAAAAATAATCCATATGATCATCGGGCTACAGCTGTCAGTCCCTTATCATCAGGCATCTCATGAAAAACACGGTCGAACATTTGTTCGCAATCTGAAAACTATATTACACTACTGAAAATTTCTTGTCAATGTGATTTCCGCGAAAAAACAACATTCCTCAGGAAACGTCTCGCAGAAATAAGGAAAAAGTCCGGCATTCGAAAGGGACAGAAATATTGTATAAACGTCAGGAATCCGGACACATCAGAAAAAATAACCCGAAATAAAACAGAACCTTGAGATAAAATGAAAAATAAGAAAAATAGCGCATGGATATAAAATAAAAATACGAAGAGGAGAAGAAAGCTGCTGAAAATCAGGAGGATGAAACGAATTGAAAATGTGAATTGGAAAAGATATTTATATTATACAAAGCATATCCACCATCGTCAATACAGAACAGATTTTCCTGACAAGTAAATATTAACGATGCAGATAGCAGGCTGCAATCCGGAGCACCTGTATCACAGGCAGTGACCTGCATGCCGGAGTGCCTGTATCACAGGCAGTGACCTGCATGCCGGAGTGCCTGTATCACAGGCAGCTCCGGCATGTATAAAAAAGATTCTGATTCAAAGTTCAGTATCCGATCAGCCAGTCATAGAGCTCCTGGTATTCCAGTGCAGAACGATGCCACGAAAAATCCGCAGCCATCGCGCGGTCCACAATTTTATTCCAATCGCGCTTTTTGTCGTAATAGATGCGCTCCGCATATCGGATCGTACCGAGCATCTCATGTGCATTATAATTGGCAAATGAGAAGCCGGTTCCGGTTCCCTCATACTCATTGTAAGGTTCAACCGTATCCTTCAGGCCGCCCGTCTCCCGGACAATCGGTACCGTACCATAACGTAGTGCCATCAGCTGGCTGAGGCCGCAAGGCTCAAAAAGAGACGGCATCAGGAAGGCATCACATGCAGCATAGATCTTGTGGGAAAGGTCATTTGAATAGAAAATATTTGCGGATACCTTCTTGTCATACTTCCATGCAAAATGACGGAACATGTTTTCATACTTCTGCTCACCCGTGCCAAGGACAACCAGCTGAATCGCATCCTGACAGAGTTCATCCATCATATACGCAATCAGATCCAGTCCCTTCTGGTCCGTCAGCCGGGAAACCACGCCGATCATCATGGCCTTCGGATCCACCTCAAGTCCAAGCTGTTCCTGAAGAGCTGTCTTGTTCTTCTGTTTTTCCTTGCGGAAATTTCTGGCATTATAATTCTGGAAGATCAGAGAATCCGTCTCCGGATTGTATTCATCGTAATCAATGCCATTCACAATCCCTCGCAGGTCATTTGCGCGTGCACGCATCAGGCCGTCCAGTCCCTCACCGTAGAACGGCGTCTTGATTTCCTCTGCATATGTCTTGCTGACAGTAGTAATGGCGTCCGCGTATACCAGTCCACCCTTCAGATAACTGCCGTCCTTGTTGTATTCCATCTTGTCCGGCGTGAAATAGTAATCTGAGAGACCCGTGATATTCTTCATCGTCTCCGTGTCCCAGACACCCTGGAACTTCAGGTTATGGATGGTCATGACGCTTTTGATGCCCCGGAAAAACTCATTGCCCTGAAAGCGCTCATGCAGATAGACCGGAATCAGCCCCGTCTGCCAGTCATGACAGTGAATGACATCCGGACGGAAGTCAATTATCGGAAGTACCGAAAGCACAGCCTTGGAGAAGAACGCAAACTTCTCCAGGTCCCAGGGCATGCCTCCGTAAATCTGATCACCGGAAAAATGCTCCTCATTGTCAATGAAGTAGTAAGTGATCCCCTCATATTCCATCTTGAATATGCCTACATACTGCTGTCTCCAGTTCAGATCCATATAGAAGTTTGTGATGTATTCCATCTTGTCCGAATATTGCGCAGCAATCTTTGCATATTTCGGAATGATGACTCTGCAGTCATAATACTCCTTGTCCAGGCATTTGGGCAAAGATCCAACAACATCAGCCAGACCGCCTGTTTTGATAAATGGAACGCACTCTGATGCCGCAAATAATATTTTTTTCATTGTGCACTTTACCTCCCATGTCATTCTGTAAGATCTTTGCGGGCATAGCTCTTGCGGATTGCCTCACGCACCGGAAGAATCATAGAGGGTGAAACAGAGAGCTCATCAACGCCCATCTGCAGGAATGTCTCTGTCAGAGAAGTATCCGCGCCAAGCTCACCACAGATCCCAACCCAGGCGCCGCCTGCATGACCATTTTCAATCACCTTCTGGATCAGGCGCAGTACAGCGGGATGATGCGGATTATAGAAGCGGTCCAGCTTGTCATTCTGACGGTCCATCGCAAGCGTATACTGTGTCAGATCATTGGTGCCAATACTGAAGAAATCTACCATTTTGGCAAGCTCATCTGAAATGATCGCTGCGGCAGGTGTTTCAATCATAATGCCCTCTTCCACATCACCGAAGGGAACACCGTCAGCAGCAAGCTGCGCACGGACAGCTGCAGAAATCTTCTTGATTTCTTCCACCTCTTCTGTCGAAGTGATCATCGGATACATCACGGAAATGGTGCCGAATGCGCTGGCGCGGTAAATCGCCCGGAGCTGCGTCTTGAAGATTTCCGGACGTGTCAGACAGATCCGGATCGCACGGAAACCAAGAGCGGGATTGTCCTCTTTATCCAGATGCAGATAATCCGCCTGCTTGTCCGCCCCGATATCCAGTGTACGGATGATTACCTTCTTGCCTGCGAGGGTCTGCGCAACTGACTTATACGCCTGAAACTGTTCTTCTTCGGTGGGCATGCTGTCGCGGCCAATATAGAGGAATTCACTTCTGAACAGGCCGACACCGCCGCCATCATTGGCAAGAACCGCTGCCACATCCTTGAGTCCGCCTATATTTGCATACAGGTTGATCTTTTTCCCATCCAGTGAAATATTATCCTTGCCCCGCAGCTCCTGGAGAAGCCTTCTTTCCTCCAGGTCCTTTTCCTGCTTTTCCGTCATCTCATGAATCAGATCTTCATCAGGGTCAAGATAAAATGTTCCCGTATGGCCATCTACAATCGCCATTTTCCCATCCCATGACGGGTCAACAGGGATATTGATCAGCGCAGGAATGTTCATCGTTCTTGCAAGAATGGCTGTGTGGGAATTTGCGGAACCAAATCTTGTAACGAAGGCAAGGACCTTGTCCTTATCCAGCTGAACTGTTTCGCTGGGCATCAGATCATCTGCTGCTATGATTACACTCTGGTCAAAGGTAGCTGATGTCTCCGTTCCGGAAAGTACAGAAATCACGCGTTCAGAGATATCCTTCATGTCAGCAGAACGCGCCTTGAAGTACTCATCATCCATTTCAGCAAACATCTTTGAGAAATTCTCATCGGTCATTGCAGTTGCATATTCCGCATTGACAGCTTCCGTTTCAATCATATTGTGTACGGAATCATTGAAGTCATCGTCCTCGAGAAGCATTGCATGCACCTCAAAAATTGCCGCATTTTCTTCTCCGACTTTTTTGACTGCATCATCATGCAGCTTCTGAAGCTGGGCGATTGCCTCTTTTCTCGCCTGATCATATCGCTCGATTTCCGCCTTGGTGTCCTCGATCTTGGAGCGCTTTACGATATTTTCCTTCTTGCCATAAAACATGACCCGTCCGATCGCTACGCCCTTGAATATTGCTTTTCCCTCAAATTTTTCCATCTGGCATGGCATCCTTTCTGATATATCTTCTCCATTAAAAACAGAATACGATCAGAATACGAATCTTTGAAAAAAGCTGCCGCAGCCTGATCAGACTCTGCGGCAGCCCCATTGTACATGTATTACTGTCTCTGGTAATATTCCATGAGCGCTGAATTAAAGATTCTCTTTGAGAAATGCTTCCAGTCCTGCAGCAGCCGCATCCTCATCAGCGCCTTCTGCAACAACTTCAATTTCATCACCCTGCTTGACTCCCAGCCCCATCAGCTGAATCAGCTTCTTGGCACCTGCCTGCTTTCCGTGTGCCTTGATCGTAATGTCAGAGGCATACTTCTTCGCTGCAGCAACCAGATCACCAGCTGGTCTTGCATGGATTCCTACCGGGTCTGTGATGACATATTTAAAACTCTTCATGGTAATCAAACCTCCTGAAAATATAAATAACCGGTTCACGTGTATCAGATATAATAATTATACCCTATTTCCGACAAATCGTTAAGAACTTTCATGCAGATATTCTCAGATATATTCACGGTTTGTTTCCATGGTATGCATCTTCCATCCGGAAATCGCAGCCATTGCGCAATTAAAACGGACAGCCAGGTTCTGCTGATCCCCGATATACTCCGGGTAGAACCGTGAAGTGATGACATACGCGCCATCATTGATATAGATCTCAAGAATGGATGAATCCACCAGAACACGCAGGAACTCGATGTGCGGAATCCTGATCCTCCTGCTGTCTCTTCCATAACCGGCAGACGGATCCAGGGACAACTGCAGTACGCCATCACGGTAGGAAAGTTCTGCTGCATCGCCAAACGAAATGTCCCAGTCTGCATCTTCTGTTCCCTCAAGGAAGGAGACCTCAAAATCACCTGCCCCATCCGGAAGGACCATGGTGCCATGGGGCATAACCGGTGTCTCATCATACCGAAGCGCTTTCAGCTCCTCTACCGGGTTCTGACAGATACAGCCTTCAGACACTGTCAATTTTCTCGGAACAGTCAGGCAGTTCTCCCAGCCCTTCCCCTTCGGAAGTGCTGTCGGATTCGTATACGGAGCATCCGGCATACCCACCCATCCGATCAACAGCCGCCGGCCTGATTCATCCAGAAAGCTCTGCGGCGCATAAAAATCAAATCCATAATCCCACTCATGGAAATCAGAAAGACTCTGTCTGGCGCCAAGCTCACCATCAACCGTGAAATATCCCGCCTGATAGATATTCTGATAACGATATTCCTCTGAAGGAAGACCCTGAGGACAAAGAGAAAGGAATGTTTTCTCTTCCAGGTGAAAATAATCAGGGCATTCCCACATATAGCCAAAACGTTCTTCCGTCGTCAGGCTTTTCAGAAAATGCCAGTGCAGCCCATCGCTGCTTTCGTAAAAAAGTACCTCTCCGAAATCAGAATCAGCGTTTTTCTCCCTGCCCTCTACCCGGGCTCCGAGCACCATGTAATAGAGTTTTCCATCCTTCCATACCTTTGGATCACGTACATGACAGGTACAGTCAGCGGGATAATCCGCGTTGCGAAGCAGGCATTTTTTCTTACCGAAGCTGGTGCCGTCCGATTCGACCAGGATCTCATTCGCCTGTCTGCCACTGTATGTATAATCATGGTCCCCGGGTTCCTTTACGTTTCCCGTGTAATACAGTTTAATCAGATCCTGATCAATCAGGGCAGATCCTGAATAGCATCCGTCATGATCTATTGTATCCACCGGCCAGAACGGAACGCCTTTAAACTGCAGATGCAGAAGGTCCCTTCCGGCATAATGTCCCCATGTTCTGGCAGTCCTGCCATCCGGTCCCGGGGTATTGGGTGAATACTGGAAGAACACATGATACATGCCATGAAACTGACAGAGGCCGTTCGGATCATTCAGCCATCCGTCAGGAGGCATCAGATGATACTGAAGCCTCCATCCCTTTCTGTCTTTCAGCAAACCTCAAGTACCTCGTCTCCAGGCTTAACGGGACCGGTCTTAAGTGCCTTTACATCGTCATAGTCATCGGTATTGGTTACAATTACCGGAATTGTGGTTTTGTATCCAGCATTCCGGATGATGTCCATATCAAATTCCAGAAGAAGATCTCCCTTCTTGACAGAATCACCGGAATTCACGTGTGCTGTAAATCCCTTTCCCTTCAGATTAACAGTATCAATTCCGACATGGATCAACAGCTCCACACCATTGTCAGAGGTGACAGCGACTGCATGCTTTGTATCGAATACCATGTCAACTCTTCCGTCAAATGGCGCATAAACCTTTCCTGCAGATGGTCTGATTGCCATTCCCTTTCCAAGCGCCTCTGCCGCAAAGGTAGGATCCTCAACTTCTGAAGAAGGAATTGCTTCACCTTCTACTGGGGCATAAACAATTGTTTTCTTAACCGGAGCTTCTGCTGCCTCTTCTACTTCCTTTTCAATCGGGTCCTCAGCTTTGCCAACCTCAGGGGCTGCCTTTGCCACTGACTCCGGATCCTTGTAGAGAATAAAGGATACGATAAATGCAACGGCAAAAGATACCGCCATGACAATGGCGTACTGAAGCCAGAAATCAGTGGTAATCAGGAATCCGAACAGACCGGTAATTCCATAAGCAGTAGCTTTAATCCCGAACAGGGACGCACACATACCACCGATGGCACCACCACAGCAACCTGCGATAAAGGGAGTGCGGTAACGGATGTTTACACCGAAGATAGCCGGCTCTGTAATACCAAGGAATGCAGAAAGTGAAGACGGAAGTGCAAGAGATTTGGTCTTCTCATTCTTTGTCTTGAATGCAACTGCCATGGCAGCAGCACCCTGTCCAACGTTAGCAGCTGTAGCAACCGGCATCCAGATATTGGCCGGAGGATCCAGGCTGACCATCTGTGCCTCGATCATATTGTACATATGATGGAAGCCAGCAACAACAGTAAAGGCATAGAAGAAACCGATCAGCAGACCGCCAATTCCGAACGGAAGACGGATCAGTGTCTGTGCTGCAAGGAGAATCCAGTCCTCTACAACCTTGAAGATCGGTCCGATGATGGTCATCGTCAGAAGACCGGTTACAAGTACGGTTACGAGTGGTGTTACAAAAAGATCAATAATCTCAGGTACGTGCTTGTGCAGCCATTTTTCCAGCACACTCATGAACAGGATCGCGATAATAACTGGAATGACATGGCCCTGATATCCTGTCTGCTGAATCGACAGTCCGAAGACATGCCAGACCGGAATATCCGAGCTCTTCATGGTTGCCACGCTCCATGCATTGATCAGATTCGGGTGAATCATGATAAATCCGATAACAGCCGCGAGATACGGGTTGCCACCGAATTTCTTCGCTGCACTGACAGCAATCAGAATCGGCAGCATGGAAAGTGCGGCACCCGCGAACAGATTGATCATGTTGTAATAATCACTGTTTGCAAGATTCGGAATTGCATTTGCAAGACCGCCGAGAATACCATTCAGCAGTCCGGATGCAACAATCGCGGGAATGATCGGGACGAATACATCGCCGAGTGTCTTGATGGCACGCATAAACGGATTCTGCTTCTGTGCTGCAGCCGCCTTGGCGGACTCCTTGGTACCTGCCTCCACACCGGAAATTGCTATAAATTCATCAAAGACCTTGTTGACAGTACCCGTTCCAAAAATTACCTGCAGCTGACCGGACGCTTCGAAGCATCCCTTCACGCCATCTACGTTCTCAACAGCCTCCTTGTTCACCTTGCTGTTGTCCTTGATCACCAGCCTCAGTCTGGTGGCGCAGTGGGCAGCAGACGCAACATTGGACGCTCCACCGATGTTGTCCAGGACGCCCTGTGCCGCTTTTCTGTAATCCAGTGCCATATCCTTTCCTCCTTCTCTATTGAAAGATAAACCTGTGAAAAAAATGTGGAATCGTTCTCACATGCATTTATTATATGGCTTTATAAATTTTTTGTAAACAAAATTGAGCAGGAATTAATTCATGAAAATAAGGGATCATTTTGGTGCACATTTCACAGTTTCTGTGTCACGCCAAAATGTCCCCTGTATACGACATGATAGGCTTAGATATTGTATGAAATGATATTGTGGTCAGTAGGCAGAAATAAAAGAAATTATCTTGAAAAATAATATCGTGGTCTGTAGGCAGGTATAAAAGAAATTGTCTTGAAATTCGAACATTTGCAGACATGCTAGAAGTACTTGGTGATGAGATTTTGCGTTGTTCAGAAAAAGTCAACTGTCTGAGCTGCAG
>JAJGAH010000074.1 GCA_020844525.1 Eubacterium sp. | reverse complement strand
ATGTGAACTTCCAAAGAAAAGTACCCTCAATGAGTAATTCGTCAATCGTGAGATGAAGAAAATGGCCAAAAACCGGCGTTTGTAATCGAAAATGATTGCAAATAGCCGGCTTTTTTGTTATACTTTTTATAGGGTATAAATACCCTATTTATTTCTGAAAAATTTCTTGAGGGTATGCCATGTTTATGAAGTTTAAGGTGCCGGTTCCGGAGGCTCCCGGAAAGCTCGTTCGTAAGAACCGCGGCGGCGAAATGTTCATCGAGTATGAGTATGATCGGACCTATGATCCGGTAAAGCAGATCACCTATCCGAAACGAGCATCGATTGGAAAAGTGGATAAGGATACCCCGGACCAGATGTATCCAAACCAGAATTACCTGAAATACTTTCCCGACGCTGCCCTGCCGGAAGAGGTGGATCGTTCATCAAGAAGCCCTTACTTGAGCATCGGGTCTTATGTCGTGCTGCACAAGCTGATCACGGAAACAGAAATCCGGCCAATGCTTGAAAAATACATGGCTGCGAAGGACGCCGGTTTCGTCCTTGATCTGGCCTGTTACAGTATCCTCAGCGAGAATAATGCTGCTCAGTATTACCCGGACTACGCATACAGCCATCCTCTCTTCACGCCAGGGATGAGGGTGTACACAGACTCCAAAGTGTCGGATTTTCTGCAGGCACTGAAACCGGAACAGATCCTGGGCTTCCTGAACAGCTGGAACAGTCCCCGCAGCAAACGACAGAGGATCTATATCTCTTATGATTCCACGAATAAGAACTCTCAGGCGGGTGACATCGATATCGTCGAGTTTGGAAAGGCTAAGGTGGATCAGGGGACGCCGATCTTCAACTATTCCGTTGCTTTTGATACGGCGAACAGGGAGCCGCTGTTTTATGAGGAATACCCGGGCAGTATCAACGACATGTCCCAGCTTACCTGCATGATCGATAAGGCGTACGGCTATGGATACCGGAATCTCGGCTTCATTCTTGACCGGGGATACTTCAGCCGGAAAAACCTTTTGTACATCGAGAGGCATGGATACAGCTATCTGATCATGATCAAAGGGATGAAAGACTTCATCCGGGGGATCGTACTGAAAAATCAGGGGACATTTGAGGGCAAAAGGATCCATTACATCGACCGGTATGATGTCTACGGAACGAGTGTGGAATGCGTATTGTTTGAAGGAGACGAAAAGAAAAAGCATGTCCACCTGTATTACAGTGACAGCCGTGCTTACGGAGAGAAGCAGGAAATCAAGGCAAGAATCCGCAGACTCAAACATTATCTTAACAAGTGCGTCGGAAAGGAATGCGGCCCGTTTGGACCGGAAGTCAATGATCATTTCTATCTTCATTATGAAAAAGATGAAAAAACGCTGAAGCTGGCAGAAGAAAACACATCTGCTGTTGAACTGGAACTGTCATTGGCAGGATACTTTGCAATCGTGTCAACAGACAAGATGACAGCAAGAGAGGCACTGGATAAGTATAAGAGCCGGGACGCTTCCGAGAAGCTGTTCCGTGCAGATAAATCTTATCTCGGAAACAACAGTATGCGCGTGTGCTCCGACGAGGCGCTTGCATCAAAGATCTTTATCCAGTTCATTGCACTGATCCTGCGGTGCAGGCTGTATACGGAACTGAAGGAATGCTGTGAGAAAATGGCAAAGCGGCCGAATTACATGACGGTTCCGGCGGCTTTAAAAGAACTGGAGAAGATCGTCATGATCAGGCAGCTGGACGGCGTATACCGTCTGGACCACGCAGTTACAAAAACGCAGAAAACGATCCTGTCTGCATTTCACATGGATGAAGGGAATGTCCGGTACCAGGCAAAAGAGATAGGAAAAAACCTGCAGGAAAAATCCGACGGTAAGAAGGGAGCATAACGATGGCAAGAACACGGCGGAATTCGGCTGAAACACTGGAACTGAAGATTGAGCTGGCAGAGAAAAAGGCAGAAAAGACACGAATCGCTCATGAAAAGGCGATCGACGAGCTCAAAAAGCTGTATGATATACGCAGGGCAAAACAAAGGGATATGATCCTGAAGGCGCTGGAAAACAGCGCCCATTCCCTTGATGAGATCCTGACTTTTATAAACTCTCCGAAGAATGAGGAGGAAGAAGCTGATGCATGAGTATTCGAGAATCCTGATTGAGGAATACTGTTTCACCCACAAAACGAAGAAAGCGGAGATCCTCTCAAGGCTGGTGGAGATATCCTATGACCTTTCCGCGGAAGGCACCGACGCGGATGCGATTGATCTCGAAAGATTGATTCAGCGCGAACGGAATCCAGAGCTGAAGGAAGCTCTCATCGACCTTGATGACTTCCTCTTCAACTATTGATTCGACAGTCAAAAGCTCTTTAGGGTACTTTTACCAGGAAGTTCACATTATAGAACACATCTTTCATACAGGCATACTGATCTCGCATTAATCTTTCCTATCAGTTATTCACATGCATTATTCCACGAAATTGACCAGTGGTCAACTATCAAAAATGACTAATATTCATTTTTATAGCACACTTTTTTTGTGAATCCTAATTATTGACCAACGGTCATTTGCGTACTACCATATCTTATGTTAAGAGTGTCCTGGGAGGGGAATCTGTGTCTGAGAGATACAGATTTTTCATAATCATGACATTATGACAATGACAGGTAATACAGGTGTTGATTTATTTATATCGCAGTCGCAGAAGGAAAAAAGGTAAGGAGTTGAGTGAAAAATGGTTAAGGTAGGCAAGTGGATCGCCAGGCACAGAATACTGATCCTGATACTGGCGGTTATTATGCTGATTCCGTCGGCTTATGGATATTTCCATACGAAGACGAACTACGACCTGCTGACGTATCTTCCGAAGTCGCTGGATACGATGAAAGGGCAGGACATCATTGTCGATGAGTACGGCATGGGATCATTCTCCATGATCGTCGTGGACAATGAGAGCATGAAGGATGTCGCAAAGCTGGAGAAGGACATTGAGGCTGTGCCCCATGTCAAGGATGTACTCTGGTATGACGATGTGGCAGATCTCTCCCTTCCGGTGGACATGATTCCACAGGACCTGCGGGAGAAGTTTTTCAAGGGCGATGCGACGATGATGCTCGCCATGTTTGACGATACCTCATCTGCGGATACAACGATGGAGGCGGTCGATCAGATCCGGTCCATTGTGAAGAAGGACACATATGTCAGCGGTATCACCGCCATCATGAATGACCTTCGGGACCTGACCAATCAGGAGCTTCCGATCTATGTCACCATCGCCGTGGTGTTGTGTCTGATCGCTATGCTTCTGCTGACGGATTCCTTCCTGGTACCATTCCTCTTCCTGCTGGATATCGGAATCGCCATTATGTACAACATGGGTACGAACCAGATCTTCGGCTCGATCTCCTATGTCACAAAGGCGGTCGCCGCCGTGCTCCAGCTGGGTGTCACAACAGACTACTCCATCTTCCTTCTGGGAAGCTATCGTGAGAACAAGCTGAGATTCCCGGGTGAGAAGGAACGTGCCATGGGACACGCGATCTCCAATACCTTCAAATCCATCGTCGGAAGTTCTATCACGACCATCGCCGGATTTATCGCACTGTGCTTTATGTCCTTTACCCTTGGACTGGATATGGGCCTTGTAATGGCAAAGGGCGTTGTCTTTGGTGTGCTTACCTGCGTGACCGTGCTTCCGTCCCTGGTTTTGCTCTTTGACAAACCGATTACGAAGACAACGCATAAGCCGCTTCTGGGACACCTGGAAAAAGCGTCTGACTTCATTACAAAGCATTACAAGATCTGGATGGTGATCTTCCTTGCAATGTTTATCCCGGCAGTCTATGGCAACAACCACGTAAAGAACTACTACGATATGTCCGGATCTCTTCCGAAGTCACTGCCATCCATGGTGGCCCAGCAGAAGGTCGAGGATGATTTCGGAAGCAGTACGATGCACATCATCGTTCTGGATAAGGACACACCGGTCAAGGACAAGGTCAATATTATCAATCAGGTTAACGATGTAGACGGTGTCAACTATGTGCTCGGCCTGAATTCCCTCGTGGGATCGTCCGTACCGGATTCCATGATTCCGTCAGATGTGCGGGACATGCTGCAGAGCAAGGACTACGAGCTGATGTTCGTGAGCACGCAGTATTACACCGGATCCGATGAGGTCAACAAGCAGATCGATCAGATCAACACCATCTTGAAGAAATACGACAAGGGCGCAATGCTGATCGGTGAAGCACCGCTGACCCATGACCTGGTAGATGTCACGAACGTGGACTTCATGCATGTAAATACCGCGTCCCTGCTGATCATCTTCTTCATTATATTGATGGTATTCAAGTCCTTCTCGTTACCGTTCATTCTGGAGATCACGATCGAGTTTGCCATCTTTGTCAACATGGCAATCATGTATTACACAGGCACGTCGGTTTCCTTTGTGACAAGTATCGTACTCGGTACCGTTCAGCTGGGATCTACCGTAGACTACGCCATTCTGATGACGAGTCGTTACCAGAAGGAGCGTCAGAGAGGACATGAGAAAAAAGAGGCCGTGCAGATCGCGCACAGAGCCTGCATGGGTTCCATCATCACCTCCGGTGTGGCGTTCTTTGCGGCAACCTTTGGTGTAGCAGTTTACTCCAATATCGATATCATCAAGTCCATCTGCATGATGCTTGCAAGAGGAGCTCTGATCAGTATGGTAACCGTACTCTTCATTCTTCCCGGCATGTTTATGATCTTCGATAAGCTGATTGTAAAGACGTCCATCGACTTCTTCGGAAAGAAGAAGGCGGCGCGCAAGGAAGCCTTTGCACAGCGCATACAGAACAGAAAAGGACAAATGCAGGCGGCAGTACAGACTGCAGCTCCGGCAGGCGGCAGCTTCCAGGCAGAAACGCAGCAGGAAGATATCTCGTCAGAGACAGAAAACGGTCAGAGTGAGACAATGCAGTCAGATCATGAACGAACTGCAGATACAGACAGTAAAGAAACAGATAATAAAGAAACAGCCAGGAAAGAATCAGGTTCAGAACAGGCAGATTTGCGGGAATCCGATGAGAACGGAAGAGAGGCAGACAATCATGAATAAAAATGCCAAGATCGTAATAAAGAAGAATTTCAACAGAACAGTTGCAGTCGGCATCGCGGCAATGATGGGCTTCGTCCCGTCCGCGTCCACAGTCCTGGCTGCAGATGACAATACCTCCAAGGTAACCAAGGATGAAACCGTATATGTCAATGCCGCCGCAGACGGCAGCACCTCCAAGATCACCGTATCCGATCAGCTGGTCGGTGCAGGCAGCGTGAAAAGTGTGAAGGATGCTTCGTCCTTAAGTGACATTCAGAATGTAAAGGGCGATGAGACCTATACCGGTTCCGGAGATTCCATGGTCTGGGACTCTGATGGAAATGACATCTTCTATCAGGGAACCTCAGACAAGGAGCTCCCGGTGGGCGTAAGCTTTACCTACTATCTGGATGGGAAGAAGATCGAGCCGAAGGACCTGGCAGGCAAGAGCGGAAAGCTCACCATCAAGATCAAGTACACAAATAATACAAGTGTGCAGACCAAGGTCGGCGATAAGACAGAGACGATGAAGACACCCTTTGTCATGATGACCGGTCTCATTCTTCCCGATGACAACTTCTCTAATGTCACCATTGATAACGGCAAGGTGATCAATGACGGCAGCAGAAACGTTGTCCTTGGATTCGGCATGCCCGGCGTAAAGGATGATCTGGATCTCGACAACCTGAAGGATAAGCTCAAATCCGCAGAGGAATCCGGTGAGAGCATTGCTGACAGTGATACGAGCAGCAGCTCTGACAGCAAGAGCAGCACGAAGACCCTGACCGCTTCAACAGTAAACAGCAGCAGTTCCAAGACCACATCTGACACGAAGAAGGACTCCAGCAGCTCCTCCAGCGATACAAAGCAGAAGATCGAAGACGATATCGATGATTTTGACATCACAGACAGCGTGGAAATCACTGCGGATGTCAAGAACTTCAAGATGGATTCTACCTACACTGTGGCACTGACCGATGCCTTCGATGACTTTGATTTCTCGGACATCGATTCCCTGGATGATATGAAGGATAAGCTCGATGACCTTGAGGAGAACACCCTCAAGCTCGTTACAGGCTCCAGCGATCTCTATGACGGTGTCAAGGAACTCAACGACAAGTATGGCGATCTGGACAGCGGTATCAGCCAGCTGAAATCAGGGCTTGACAGCGCCACAACCGGAGTAAATAAGCTGGCATCCAGTGCACCTTCCGCAGCAAGTGGAGCAAAGGCTTTGGCAGATGGAACATCGAAATTCAAAAGTGCGATCAATGGATTCTCCAGTGATACAAAGACATTGAACAGTATATCTTCTGCGGCAGCAAAGCAGGCAAGTGATACAGTTGGGGCACAGCTGAGCAACAGCAGTGCGATGAAGCAGCAGGCTGATGCAGTTGGAAAGACAGCTGCACAGTCAGCGGTCCAGACAATCAATAGTCAGTTACAGACGATTGGTGATCAGGCTGTAGCTGGAGTGAATGCCAAGATTGATGCCAGTGCGAAAGCTGCAGCAGAACAGGCAAAAACTGCAGCGGAATCCAAGATTAATGAGCAGGAGATCGGCGATCGGGCTGTAGAAGAAGTGAATAAGAAATTAGCTGAAAACGTAGCAGCTGCCCAGGATGCGGCATCAAAAGCTGCCCAGGATGCGTTGACAGGAGATGCTAAGCTCCAGACACTGGCTCAACAGGCAGGAGATGCAGCAGTTAAAGAAGTTCAGAACAATGCAGATGCGACAAAGCAGGCGGCCAGCCAGGCAGCCAGTCAGGCAGTGGCGGAATCTGAAGAAATTGCAAATACAGCCAGCAAACTCTCTAGCGGTATTGGTACTGCAGTGGCACAATCAGTCAGCTCTACACTGGCAACTGAGGCAGGAAAAATTTCTTACAGTGTTTCCGATGAACAGGTGAGTCAGATTGAAAGTTTACTGGTTCAAAAGGGGATGCAGGAGGATCAGGCAGCTCAGTGTGCGAAAGCCATAGCAGATGCCATCAATAATAATGTTAATAGCGCTATCAGCAGTCAGGTTGGTCAGCTTTCCTCGGCAGTCAGTGCAGATGATATTACAAATGCTATATCCCAGTCTGTGTCCTCGACGGTTCAGACAGTTGCAAAAAGTGCGGCAGGAAATGCAGCAGCAACTGCTGCCGAGTCAGCAGCAGAGACAGCAGCGAAATCTGCTGCCGCAGGGACTGTCACACAGATTCCGGCTTCTATAGTAGGAAAAGCAGCAGGAGAAGCTGCAGCCAGTGCAGTGAAACAGACAGCTCCGGCGGTTGCCAGACAGACAGCGGTCGCTACCGCAAAGCAGACAGCTGGTGAGACCGCATCTCAGGTTGCGGAAAGCACAGTGAAATCAGTTGCTTCTAAGGTGGCTAGAACGACAGCTACATCAGTCGCTTCTCAGGTGGCGGGTACTGTTGCTCAGCAGGTCGGCTCGCAGACATTCCAGGCAGTTGCCCAGCAGTCAGGAAAGACAGTTGCTTCTCAGGTGGCAAGTCAGACATCAACATCAGTTGCAAAGCAGGTAATCGCTAGTCTTTCGGGTTCTGTTTCTGAACTTGATGCAGGTGCGCAGAAGCTTAGCAATGGACTTGCCGCCCTTCCTTCTGGTACGCAGCAGCTCCAGTCCGGAATGAAACAGCTTTCTACCGGAGCAGACAAGCTGCAGACCGGCAGCAACCAGGTAGTCGATGGTCTGAAGAAGCTGACCGATGGCGCAAAGGAGCTGAAGGACGGAACAAAAAAGTACAACGAGGAGGGCATCAAGAAGATCACAGATGGTCTCGGCGGTGCGCTCGATGATCTGGACGATGTGCAGGACCGTCTGCAGGCACTTACCTCTGATGACTTGCAGTACACCAACTACAGCGGTATTTCAGACGGCATGGAAGGAACTGTAAAGTTCGTTATCACCACAGATGGTATCAACACAGACGACAGCAACAGCTGATCTGATGCAGTGCCAATTTATCACATGATGTTCACAAAATCCCTCTATAATTGTTTGTAAAAAAACAGTTGAGAGGGATTTTTTTATGAAGAAAGAAAATCGTAAAATGGCACAGGAACGGCGGGCAAAGGAGAGAGCGGCAGAGGCAAGGAAGCAGAAGGCGAAGAAGGTCGTACCGATCGTCATTGTGGTGGCGGCAATCGCCGTTGTGACCATCGGTATCCTTGCGACCAGTGGCCTTTTTGACAAGAAGCAGGATGCAGGTGACAGTGTCGCATCTTCCTCCGGTACGGTAACAGCGGGAAGCACGAGTGAGATCTCCGCTTCATCCACAGCCACAGCCGCTTCCTCTGCTTCGTCCACAGCGACGGCATCGTCCGCCTCATCTGAAACGTCATCAGGTGCATCATCTTCGTCCTCAACAGCAACGACGCTGGACAAGACAGCGGGGACGGTTGTAAAGGCCGGAGATACCGTCAATATCGATTATACCGGGTATCTGAACGGAGAGGCCTTTGACGGTGGAAGCACGAACGGTGCGGGTACAGACCTGAAGCTGGGCTCCGGAACCTATATCGATGGATTTGAAGACCAGGTGGAGGGACACAAGGTCGGCGAGACCTTTGACATCGAGGTGACCTTCCCGGAGGATTACGGTGTGTCCGATCTGAACGGGCAGAAGGTGACCTTTACCGTTACCATTAATGGTGTCTACAAATAAGGAATTTTCAAGCTGATATATTATGCATAATTGATATATTGATATATCATGCAAAGGTGGATTGAATTTTTAATACCAGAAAAAATAATGGGGGATTGAAACATGTCGGAATTAGACCCGCAGATTATGCATCTGATGCGAGTACCGCAGGGGGTGCGTGACAGTTTTCCATCCGGCGGGATCAGCTTTGATACATTTCTGGACCTGG
>JAJGAH010000073.1 GCA_020844525.1 Eubacterium sp. | reverse complement strand
ATCCGTATATTCGCGCGGAACTTGTCCTTCATGGCAACACCCTGGGTTTTTGTTGCCGCTATAGTGGTATCAGATATGAAGGAAAGATTGTCTCCGAACATAGACCCGCCTACTACCGTCCCCACACACAGCGGAAGATTGAAGCCGGCAGTGCTGGCAACAGATGCCGCAATCGGAACCAGAACCGTGATGGTACCGACACTCGTGCCCATCGCCATAGAGATCAGGCACGCAATGACAAAAAGCCCCGGAATTGCGAAGCGTCCCGGTATGATGTTCAGCAGCATATTCGCCGTGCTCTCGACACCGCCTGCCTCCTGAGCAATTCCACTGAAGGCGCCCGTCATCAGAAAGATAAACAGCATGATCGTGATATTGTCATCACCGATGCCCTTTGCACAGATGTGCACCTTCTCGTCAAAGGACAGGGACGGGTTCTGCAAGAAGGCCACAATAAGCGCCAGTCCGAAGGCAACGACAACGGACATGATATAGAAGCCCATCTGCCCCTTCTGTGGATGGATATACTCAAAATAGATACCCGTTCCAAGATACAGGATCAGAAACACCAGGATTGGTGTCAGGGCCCTGGGATTTGGCTTTTTACTGGCATTTCTGTTATTCTTTTCAAAACCATCATCAGGATTACACATGTTCTTTTATTTCCCCTCATTCTATTGATATTGACAATACTTTTATAATGAATCAATTTCATGAATTGATCAAGCATTATTACTAAAAGAGTATCCACTCCAGATTGGGAAATCAACAGATGCGCCAATTAATTATAGACAGAAAAAACCCCATTTGGTAATATTTAACCAAAATCGCTAAAACACTTGCTCTATATTGGCAACTTCGTGATTCCGGATTTTAGATCCCCATGACATTCTAATATGAGCCAATAGACAATACCTTTGCTACCCACAGAAACACAGGCATGAGAATAGACATCTGGTATGAGAAGAATATCACATTCGCAAAAAAAGGTGGATGAACATCCGATTAATAAATCCAGGCATATGAACATCATGAAGAAAAAGAAAACGCTCAGTCAGCACATCCGAAAAGTTATTGTACTGTGTTGTACGATTGCAATTTTATTGCAAGTGGTTATCACAATAAGCGTTGTCTTTCATTATTATATACGAAAAGAAGAAGAGGATACACAGTATCTTCTACAGAGCGATAATGAGATGCTGAACACTTCTGTGAGATTCCTGGAGGAGCGCATCCTGGCCATTCAGAATGATGAGAATATTATGGACTTTTTTCTTGCGGAAGTATATTCCGCTTCTGATACGGAAAATCGCCTGCAGACACAGGCCGACTTATTTTCTGAGAGGAATCGACAGGGCAATTCGGAACCATTTGTAACAGGAATATATCTTTTTAACAATAGGTCAGACTGTGTTTCAACAATTTATTACCCATTAGCCGCCTCTGAAAAAGCGAAGGATGTAAACGAGATGCAGGTTCTGCGCCAAAAGTACCTTCAACAGACAAAGCCTTTTTATATTGAGAACGATCTAAGCCATTTCCATCTATGTCTGTACCTCTATGATTCGGTCATGCATCCATTGGGCACGTGCATTGTTTCATTAAACCCCGAATATATTGAAGGGGTTTACACGAATCTTGAAAGCCTGCGCAGTTATTCATGGAGTCTTACCGGCCAGGATGGCATTGTAGTTGCAGATAATCACTTGACGCACCAGAATTTGGATCCCATTAACAATACCATGCAGTCTGGATTTGGATTAACAATACAGTCATCTGTGGACCGCTGGGAGATTTACCAGACTCTGGAAAAGACCATTATTCTATTATTGAGTGTCTCTGCCGCTGTCATCGTCTGTACGGCATTAATTGGCAGCGCTGTCGCCCATAAGGCAGTCAGACCGCTGGAAACGATAGCAGATAAAATCCAGCTGGTTAAAGAAGGGCATTATGATACCAGACTCGGTGAATATCAGACTGTGGAATTAAGCAATATCAGCGACACATTCAACGGGATGACGGAGCACATGAACCACCTTGTCAATCAGGTATATGAGACACGTCTGCTTCACCAGGAGTCAAAGATCAAATATCTCCAGTCGCAGATGAACCCGCATTTTCTTTTCAATATTCTTTCCATGATCGGAATGAAGGCAGCAGTTCATGGTGACAAGGAGACGCAGAAGCTGATCTTTATGCTTTCACGGCTTCTGCAGGGGAAAATTTTCCGAAAAAATGAAATTGAAATCAAATTGTCAGAGGAAATGGAAATCGTGGAATTCTATTTGTATCTGCAGAACAGCCGGTTTGGGGATAAAATTACGTATTCTGTGGAATATAAGGGAGCAGATCGGGATCAGTTTGCATCTCTTATGGTTCCAAGGCTTTGCATTGAACCGCTGGTAGAAAATGCTGTTGCACATGGCCTGGAACCCAAAGAGGGCAATGGTCATATATCTGTTATTATCAGCCGAAACAAAAATCTTACAGTGACAATTGAAGATGATGGCGTTGGATTTGATAAAGACACTATCGGAAAGGAAAATCAAAGTTCTCCGCATACACATGTAGGATTATTCAACATTGATCGTATTCTGAAAAATCTGTATGGTGATACTTACGGTGTGTCTGTGGAAAGCCATATTGGAACAGGAACAAGGGTCAATGTAATTTTTCCTTTGATCGAGCGACAGGAGGAAGATTAGTATGTGGCAGGTTATGGTTGCTGATGATGAGGAATATTTGCTTGAAGCAATGAAAAAATTAATAGACTGGCAATCGATGGATTGTCAGCTGACATTTTGTGCAAGGAATGGTAAACAGCTACTTGACGAAGTGAAGATCAGAAGACCCGATATTATCATTACTGATATTAAGATGCCTCTTGTAGACGGGATGGCAATTGCAAAATATGCATATGAGAATCTGGATCATACCATAGTCATTCTTCTGACCGGATATGCAGATTTTGAATACGCCAAAGAAGCTATACACTACGATGTCAGTGACTATATTATCAAAACCTCTATGCTTGAGCTGTTACCGGAATCAATAAAAAAGGCCGAACGGAAACTTTCAGAAATTAAGACATCGGATACGGCTGCTGACGCGGAACTCATACAAAAGAACCCTGATGATCTGGTGACACAGGTCCGGCGCTATATCGAAACAAATTACTTCAAGAAAATCACTCTCATGGATATTGCTTCGGCGGTTCATGTAAATCGGTCTTATATCAGTCGTGTTTATAAAAGCCGGACGGGAAACAACCTGTTTGATGATATCAGCAGGTACAAGATCAATAAAGCCAAAGAACTGATTCTGGACGGACATCTGATTTATGAAGTGGCAGAACAGGTAGGCTTTGATGATGTCGCATATTTCTCAAGAGTATTCAAGAAGATGGAAGGATGTTTTCCAAAAGAGTATGAAAAGAAAATGCACACTGAAAAATAGTATACACCTTTTTACCATGACATTTGCATTGCTGTTTTTTTTGTCGATGATGACTGGATGTGGCCAGAGCGACTCGGAAAAGACAGAAATAACCGTACTGCATGGTTGGGGCAGTACTGAAGCGGATCATGTCGCCATGCGCGAGATCTATTTGGATTTCGAAAAAGATAATCCGGATATAGATGTGAACCTGGTGTCCATGCCTTCTTCTGAAGATGTGATTCATAAGGTTCAGGAAATGCTGACAGTTGGAGAATTACCAGATGTTATTTTTACCGGGGCTTTAGGTGAAGATTCAATCTATGATTTTATGGTGGATAAGGGATACGCAGTGAACCTTCAGCCATATCTTGAACAGGACCCAACCTTTGCCAAGGATATTGCCCCGGCTACACGAAAACGGTGGATGACGGAGGATGGGCGCATTTATACGGTATCTGATGTACTCCTTCTTGCTGGTTATTGGTATAACACGGATATTTTTCAGAAGGCCGGAATAGAGAATCCGCCTTCAACCTGGGATGAGCTTTTAGAAGACTGCAAAAAAATACAGACTTTTTCAGACCAGAATGGAGATTCGATTTCGGCTATGGAGATGGATGAAAATCACATTATGTATCTGACAGATGCATTGCTTTCCAGTCTGGATCCCCGTCAGCTAAAGGCTCTGCAAAGGGGAGAAGCTGATCTCAATGATGATGCATTTCAGGAGTCAGAGAATTACATTAAACAAATCAGCGCTTATTCTGATAATCAGACAGACTTTTCGTACCGGGATACACTTGAGACATTTAATGCCGGGAAAACCGCTATCTATATCAACGGTCTTTGGGCAGATACGATGATTAATGAAAATATACAAGTAAAATATGCTTCATTCCCATCATCTGACGGAGCTGGAATTTCCTGTGAATCCTCCTGCTTGGGGTATATTCTCGGAAATACAAACAATCAGAAGACAATTGATGCCAGTGTACGTTTTTTGAAATATATGTTAAGTGATCAGGTGCAGGAAAGGATTCTGAATGAGACCGGCCAAATCCCATCTAATCCAAATCTTGACATTGTATCCATGACATCCAGCGACAGACTTCTGCAGGCTTTTCCCAGTGTGGAGCAGGCAGGACAGAAAATTGAAATACCTGTAAACATCTGGAAAGAGGACCAGAAACGCTCTTATCTCGAAGATGTCAGGTCAATATTGGAAAATAATGCACTGAAGTAAATAAAGTACAAGATGCAACATCAACAGGAAAACAACGTCCTGGTTTGGCGCAATATCTTTCATTCAAAAAAGTATCCTTCCATGTGAAAATCAATACATCAGAAAACAGTGTGTAGCGATGTATTTTTTCAAATGGGAGGATTTTTATTGTGAGGAAAAAGATTGTTTCTATGATTTTGGTTACGGCAATGACAGCGGCAGGCCTTGCCGGGTGCGGGAGTAATACAAGTAGCAGCTCAGCAGATCTTCCATCTGACAGCAGCTCTTCTGCCAAAAGCAGTACTGCTTCTGCATCTGTAGCAGGTGGATCAAAAGATAGTGAGGCAGCTGGTAAGGAAGTACTGGAATTTTATCATGCTTACTATCATGATGAAGAAACATGGCCGGCAGCAGCTGTTATGCGCGATATCTATCAGGAATTTGCGGATAAACATGCAGATGATGACTGTCAATTCAAACCGATTCCTGTTGAAGACGTTACGGAAATTGTTACGAATGAGGTGGCAGGTGGATCTTTTCCGAACATGGTGGATTTTGCAGGAGGAGAAGTTCCGTTGGCTGCAATTTCACAAAATCTTGTTCTGGATATGAAGGATTATATCGACTCGGAAAATCTGCAATCCAAGGTGGGAATCAACTACACCATGAACCAGAAGGACGGTCATATTTATACAGTTCATGATCAGCTTACCACACTTGGGCTCTGGTACAATGCGGATATCTATAAGGCTGCTGGCGCGTCAGAACCGGACACATGGAAGTCCTATGAAGATATGGCGTCATCCATGAATGCTATTGCTTCCTACGGCGCTGCAAATGGGGTTTATGCATATAGTGCTGGTCAGGGATCCGTAAGACTCTTCAACGCATATATGGGGCTTCTGAATCCGGATGCCGTATCCTCAGAACTGACCGAAGATACCATTAATTCGGATGATTTTGTCACTGCCTTTACCACAATTGCAGAAATGGACCAGGCAAATGGATCAGCAAATGCAAGCGACAATGTCGGTGATTTCTCCGGTGATTTCAACAGCGGAAAATGCGCTACATTCCTGAATGGTGTATGGGGTGCAAGTGGTTTTGGTGATGCCACCGGTACAATTAAGCCTGCCGTCTATCCCGGAAATGTTTCCCTTTCAGCACCAGGAGGCGGTCTGACGATTTCTTCAGATCTTTCTCCAGCACAGAAGAAGCTCGCCCTCGAATTCGTAAAATATATGACAAGCGATGAGGTTCAGAAGAGAATTTTCCTCGAGGTTAATGCCAATCCATGCAATGAAGATCTTGACCTGAATGAGTTGGCAAAAGGAAGCGACAACGACAGTGTAAAGCTTCTGGCAGAGGCCTGCACACTGGCAAATGATGCAGATACAGTCGTCAACACAATCAATTATTCATGGGGTTCAGATGTTCAGACAGCTATTGTAAACAAGCTGATTGAGTGCTCTGTCGCCGGAACCGATATCCAGGCTAAATGCAAAGAACTGCAGTCTGAGCTGACAGCACTCATTGCATAATGTCGGAACAGAGCCGGGCTCCTTGGGGAGTGCGGCTCCGATACACATTGACGAGTAGTAAGATTATTGGATAATGCACTAAAAGGAAAAGATCCGATGAAAAAAACGAAAGGAAGATCTCTGTTTATTTTCTTGTTTCTGCTGCCTTCCTGTCTTTGCTTTGTGCTTTTCTATGGTTATCCGATTATACAGATTATTGTGACATCTTTCTGCAAATGGGATTACACCAATCTGGCACACCCTGAATTTCTTCCCTCAGGGCATCTGATGGATAATTACAAATACATTTTCACCCAATATCCGTATTTCTGGGAAGCATTGAGAAACTCATTAGGTTGGGCCCTGGTTGGGGTGCTGATACAGGTGCCGCTAACTCTGATCGTTGCAATTGTCCTGTCAAAAGGATTACGGTTTTCTCATTTTGCAAGAAATGTGTATATCATCCCCAGTGTAATATCCAGTGCGGCAATGGGACTCATATTTCTGCAATTGTACAATGCAAGATACGGCCCCATCCAGCAGATCATACATCTCTTTGATCCGGGATTTACGGACAGTGTTCTGCTGGTCAGGGGAGTGAATTTCTGGGCTATTGTCTTTGCCTATGTCTTTTTCTGTGGAACTACGGCAATGATGCTGCTGGGGCAGATTCATGGAATCTCTCCTGAACTGTATGAAGCAGCAAAGATAGATGGTGCAACCGGCTGGAAAAGAGAATGGTATGTTACGATTCCATTGGTAAAACCAACGATAAAGACTGTCACAATTCTTGCAGCTACCTCTGGATTTCTGCTATACAATGAGGTTTATTTTCTCACTGGCGGAGCGGCCGGAACAAAATCTATCAGCTTTATTATTCGTGAACTTGCAATAACCAGTACAAGGACCCAGTATGCCAGAGCTAATGCAATCGGATTGATCCAGCTTCTCATAGGTCTATTGATGGTTGCACTAATCAATTTTGTTTTTGGCACAACCAAACAACGAAAGAGAGGTCAGACGCATGAAAAGGGTTAAAGCAGAACATGTGCAGACAAATCCCAGGCGGGTCAGAAAAGGCGAAGCTGTTTTCTGCTATATCATCATGGCAATTATGTGCGTCATTGCTCTGTTTCCAATCAGCTGGGTCGTTTTATCATCATTTAAGAAAGACTTGTTGGCAGATCCTGGTTTTACATTACCGCAGTCCATATACCTGAATGGTTATATCAAAGTCGTAACAAAATTAGGTATCTGGAAATATTTTGCAAACAGTTTTATCTGTGCAACCATCGGAATGCTTCTGTCTATTGTCATGCTCTCTATGGCATCATATGTAATCGCACGATTTAACTTTCGAGGGAAACACATTATTACAGCATGTTTTATGGCCACAATGTTTGTACCTGCTTCGGCATTGACATTTCCTGTCTACAATCTGATCAAAGGAATGCAGCTTTTTGATACACGCACTGGATTGATTTTTGTATATGCATGCAGCGGCATCGCAATCAGTTTTATGGTGATTCGTAATTACTTTGCTACCATCCCAAAAGAGCTTGAAGAAGCGGCCAGGATTGATGGCGCAGGGTATTTTCAGACCTTTATTAAGATTATGTTTCCGATTGCCAGACCGGGTATCTTCACAGCAGCTATTCTCCAATGGCTTCAGCTCTGGAATGAATTCTATTGGGCGTCATTGTTAATTGTAGACCGATCAAAGATGACTGTCCCGGCAATACTTTCGCAATTTACGACAAGTTTTTCTACAGATTACAATGGATTGCTTTCTGCCATTGTCATTATCATCATCCCGCCAATACTTCTGTTCTGCTTCTTCAGCCGGTTTTTTATCGAGGCTCTTTCTGGAGGTGCTGTGAAAGGATAACAAAATGAACCAAAATTTTAATAAAGTATACGAGCGTACGGATTGGTTCCGAAAAGCAAGATTCGGTATGTTTATTCACTGGGGGTTATACTCTATACCGGCCAGAGGGGAATGGGTACGCAGTGAAGAACGTTTATCCACGTCTGATTATGCACAATACTTTGAAGAATTTAATCCGGAAAATTGTGACCCGAAAGAGTGGGTATTGATGGCCAAGAACGCCGGCATGCAATATATCGTGCTGACGGCGAAGCACCACGATGGCTTTTGCCTGTTTGATTCTGCACTCACGGACTATAAGAGTACAAATACCAGATGTAAACGTGACTTTGTCAGAGAATTCGCAGATGCTGCCAGGGAAGCGGGATTGAAGGTTGGTCTGTATTATTCACTGCTGGACTGGCACCATCCCGATTATCCCAAATACAAAGATGCGTTCCATCCCATGCGCGCTAATCCACTTTTTAAAAACGAAAGTACAAATTGGGATCGCTATCTTAATTATATGCATGGACAAGTACGAGAGCTTGTATCCAATTATGGAAAGATAGATATCCTTTGGTTCGATTTTTCGTATGATGACATGTTTGGAGAAAAATGGAAAGCAGCAGAGCTGGTTCGTATGGTTCGCTCGTTTCAACCGGATGTCATTATTGATAACAGGCTGGAGACCTCGGGAGAGGGATTTGGTTCACTGGTCACTGATACTCCCTCCGAATATGCAGGCGATTTTGTCAGTCCGGAGCAGATTATCCCACCGGAAGGGATTCGGAATGCCCAAGGAGAACCTGTTCCATGGGAACTATGTTGCACAATGAACAACCACTGGTGCTACGACCCCAGAGATCAGCAGTTTAAAACACCGAAAATGCTGATCCGTAAGCTTGTCGAATGCGTCAGCAAAGGCGGAAACATGATATTAAATGTTGGTCCGGATGCAAATGGCCATATACCCGATCAAAGTGCCAGGATCCTGAAGGAAATCGGAAAGTGGATTGAAATAAATGGAGAGTC